>CAVARE010000052.1:0-64614 GCA_963591145.1 Anaerotignum sp.
ATAATAAGATTATTATTATGACAGATGCCGATGTAGACGGTGCCCATATCGCCACACTGCTGCTTACATTTTTCTACAGGTTCATGCCAGAGCTTATTTCGGCAGGTCATGTATATCTGGCAACACCGCCATTATATAAGGCTATACCTAAGAAAGGCCAGGAGGAATATCTCTATGATGATGCAGCCCTGGATAAATACAGGGCTACCCATAAGGGAGACTTCACACTGCAGAGATATAAAGGTCTGGGTGAAATGGACGCAGAACAGCTCTGGGAGACCACACTTGATCCTGAAAACAGAGTATTGAAGAAGGTGGAGATCGACGATGGCCGATTGGCCTCAGAGGTCACTGAGATGCTCATGGGATCAGACGTCGGCCCTCGCAAGCAGTTCATCTATGACAATGCCAAGGAAGCAGAGTTAGACATCTAGATAGCAAGGGCAATCTTTCGTATTGGCGCGGCGCATGATAAGTGTTAATGTGCGTGCCGGGATGGCGCAGCTCCCTGCGAGAAAACAATCAGCGTAGGCGTTTTCGAGCAGGGGCTGCGCGCCGAGGTTCACGGCACGCATTAACAACATCGGTATGCGCCGCTGCAGCCACGAAATGTCTGACAATATTTCAAGTAATCAAGGAGAGCGGCATAATTTGCCGCTGCGATAATAATATATGTCTGAAAAAATATTAAGTACAGAATATTCTGATGTCATGCAGAAGTCTTATATCGACTATGCCATGAGCGTTATATCAGCCCGTGCGGTTCCGGATGTAAGAGATGGTCTAAAGCCGGTACAGCGCAGGGTGCTGTATGCGATGGCACAGTTAGGGCTTCGTGCTGACAAGCCACATAGAAAATCTGCCAGAATCGTCGGTGATACCATGGGTAAATATCATCCTCATGGCGATTCATCCATATATGAGACTCTGGTTGTAATGGAGCAGGACTTTAAGAAGGAGATGCCTCTGGTAGATGGCCATGGCAACTTCGGATCTATCGAAGGTGATGGAGCCGCTGCCATGCGTTATACAGAAGCCAGACTGCAGAAATTCACGCAGGATGTATATCTGGCAGATCTTGATAAGGACGTAGTGGATTTCGTTCCCAACTTCGATGAGACAGAGAGAGAGCCTTCCGTTCTTCCGGTAAGGATTCCTAACATTCTCGTTAATGGCTCGGAGGGCATCGCTGTAGGCATGACTACCAGCATTCCTACGCATAATCTGAATGAAGTAATAGATGCGATGATTGCCTGCATGAAGAAGAAGTCCATCACGACAGAGGAACTGATGGAATATGTCATTGGCCCGGATTTTCCGACAGGCGGTCTGGTAATCAATAAGAGCGAGCTTAAGGATATCTATGAGAGCGGCACTGGTAAGATCAAGTTAAGAGGCCGCGTGGTTCTTGAACCTGCTAAGAAGAAAAGCGATAGAGACAAGCTGGTTATAACCGAGATACCGTATACCATGATAGGCGCCAATATCGGCAAATTCATCCTCGACATCTGCGATCTGGTGGAGACGAAGAAGACACAGGATATTGTTGATGTATCAAATGAATCCTCTAAAGAGGGCATGAGAATCGTCCTTGAGCTGAAGAAGGGCGCAGATCCTGAGAAAGTTAAGAATCTCCTCTACAAGAAGACCAGGCTGGAAGATACATTTGGCGTAAATATGCTGGCTATCGCGGATGGCAAGCCTGAGATACTGGGACTTAAGGCCATCCTGGAGAACTGCATAGATTTCCAATATGAGATTAATAATCGCAAATATACAACTCTTCTTAAGAAGGATCTGGAACAGAAGGAGATTAAGGAAGGCCTTATTAAGGCTTGCGACATTATTGATCTGATCATAGAGGTTATCAGAGGCTCGCAGAATATATCACAGGCCAAGGCCTGCCTTACTAAGGGCGACATCACTGATATTAAATTCAAGAATCCTGCATCTGCTAAGGAAGCTCAGACACTGTGCTTCACTGACAGACAGGCTCAGGCAATATTAGAGCTGAGACTGTCTAAGCTTATAGGTCTCGAGATTCAGCAGTTAAGAGATGAATTTGATAATCTGGTTAAGGAAATAGCTGAATTCGAACTGATCCTCTCTGATGAGAAGGCCATGAGAAAGGTAATCATAAAGGACCTTGAGAATATCAAGAAGGAATATGGCTACGAGAGAAAGACAGAGATCTGCGATGCACAGGCAGCAGTTTATGTGGAAGAAAAGGCTAAGGCGCAGGAAGTAGTATTCCTGATGGACAGATTCGGATATGCTAAGACTATCGAAACATCTGCCTATGATAAGAATTCAGAGACTGTCGATTCTGAGAATAAATATGTTATCCGCTGCATGAGTGATGACAGAATCTGTATATTTACTCAGACAGGTGTAATGCATCAGCTTAAGATGGAGAAGCTTCCGCTTAAGAAGATTAAGGATAAGGGCATACCGATAGATAACATTTGCAATTATACGTCTGATAAGGAAAATATCATTCAGGTCAGAGCACTGAGCCAGCTTAAGAAGCATAAGCTGTTATTTACAACCAAACACGGCATGATCAAGTTCGTTGATGCGTCTGAATTTGACGCATCTAAGATGACGATTGCGGCAACGAAGCTTCTTCCTTCTGACGAGGTGGTAAGCATTGATCTCTTCGATGTATCGGATTCACAGCCTGATACTACTGAACCAGAAAATGTTATTATAACCGGAGGTTCTGACTATACAGATGATGTTCCATCAAAGCCTTCAGGACCTGAGAGTATGATCAGTGATTATATTGATCCTGAGGATGATCAGCTGAAATTCGAATTCTTCAGCCTGACGGATTCTGAGGATGATACTTCAGAACAGATAATTGATCTGTCAGACGATGATGATTCAGACGGCTCTTCTGAAGCTGGAGTTGAGGTTAAGGCCAAACCGATTACGAACAAGATGATAGTTATCCAGACCAAGGACGGAGTATTCCTGAGATTTAAACTCAGTGAGGTTCCTGAGAAGAAGAAAAATGCTGTAGGCGTAAGAGGCATTAATCTTAATAAGGATGACGAGATTGATAAGGTATTTATCGTAGGATTTGGAGATAAGACAACGATAAATTATAAAAACGGCAAAGAAGTTGAATTAATGAAGCTAAAATTGGCAAAACGTGGTTCAAAAGGAACCAAGCTTCGTGTATAATAAGCACTTCAAATGTTTCATCTGTTCAGAGGATGGCGATTCCCGCATGGACACTGGACGGATACCAAGATGTCGGTATTGTTAGGCTATGCAAATGGCCATATAGTTTAATTGGGAAAGAAAGAGATTAAGAAATGGAAAAGAAATTACGTGTTGGTGTTTTAGGCGCTACTGGTATGGTTGGACAGAGATTTGTATCTCTTCTGGAGAACCATCCATGGTTTGAGGTTGTACTTGTTGCAGCATCTGAGAGAAGTGCTGGCAAGACATACGAGGATGCAGTAGGCAGCAGATGGAAGATGACTACACCTATGCCGGAGGGTGTTAAGAAGCTGATCGTTCAGAATATCAATAATATTGAGGAAAATGCTTCTAAGGTAGACTTCTGCTTCAGCGCTGTTGATATGACTAAGGAAGAGATCAGAGCATTTGAAGATGCATATGCTAAGACTGAAACTCCTGTTGTTTCTAACAACTCAGCACACAGATGGACAGAAGATGTTCCTATGGTTATTCCAGAGATCAATGATGATCATCTCGAGGTTATCGCAGCTCAGAAGAAGCGTCTGGGAACAACGAAAGGTTTCGTAGCTGTTAAGCCTAACTGCTCAATCCAGAGCTATACACCTGCTCTTAATGCTCTTAAGGAGTTCGGCCCTAAGCAGGTTGTTGTATGTACATATCAGGCTATCTCAGGAGCTGGCAAGACATTCAAGGATTGGCCTGAGATGGTAGAAAATGTTATCCCATATATCGGCGGTGAGGAAGAGAAGAGTGAATTAGAGCCTCTAAAGGTATGGGGTCATGTTGAAAATGGTAAGATCGTTAATGCTGAAGGACCTGTTATCACTGCACAGTGCCTGAGAGTTGCTGTTCAGGACGGACATACAGCAGCAGTATTTGTTAACTTCGAGAAGAAGCCTACTAAGGAAGAAATCCTCGAGAGATGGGCTGCATATAAGGGTGCACCTCAGGAACTGGATCTTCCATCAGCACCTAAGCAGTTTATTCAGTATTTTGAAGAGGATAATCGTCCGCAGCCACGTCTTGACAGAGATTATGAGCATGGCATGGGAGTAAGCCTCGGAAGACTTCGTGAGGATAAGATCTTCGATTACAAGTTCGTAGGTCTGTCACATAATACTGTCAGAGGCGCAGCAGGCGGAGCTATCCTTCTTGCAGAATTACTTACAGCTAAGGGATACATCGAAGCAAAATAAAATTGCATAAAATAAAATTGTAACTAAATGGAAAGTCACGCAGCGGCGGGTACGTGAGCGTGACTTTCGAATGGTTGCGTTAATCTATAAGATCAGAAGGTGAGTATCAATGAAAATTAGAACAAGATATGCCCCAAGCCCAACAGGAAGAATGCATGTTGGCAACTTGCGTACAGCATTATATGAGTATCTTATTGCCCGTCATGACGGCGGCGAATTCATTCTCAGAATAGAAGATACAGACCAGGAACGCTTTTACGAAGGGGCTCTTGAGATTATCTATAACACGCTTGAGGACACAGGCATCGACTATGACGAAGGTCCTGATAAGCCGGGTGACTGTGGTCCTTATGTTCAGTCAGAGCGTGTAAAGGCAGGCATCTATACTGAATATGCTAAGAAGCTTATCGAAAAAGGTGAGGCATATTATTGCTTCTGCGACAAATGCCGTCTCGAATCTCTCAAGACAACAGTAGCAGGCAAGGAGATCATGCTCTATGACAAGCATTGTCTCAAGCTGTCACCTGAGGAAATCAAGGCTAATCTTGATTCAGGCAAGCCATATGTAATAAGACAGAATATTCCTAATGAAGGAACGACTACATTTGTCGATGACATCTATGGCGCTATTACAGTAGAAAATGCTGAGCTGGATGACATGATACTCATCAAGTCTGATGGATATCCGACATATAATTTCGCAAATGTTGTTGATGACCACCTCATGGGTATCACACATGTTGTAAGAGGTAATGAATATCTGTCTTCCACACCTAAATATATCAGGCTGTATGAGGCATTTGGCTGGGAGCCGCCAGTATTTGTTCATCTGCCTCTTATCACAGATGAAGAGCATCATAAGCTGAGCAAGAGATCAGGTCATTCTTCATTTGAAGATCTGGTGGAGCAGGGATTTATACCGGAAGCAATCGTTAACTACGTAGCACTTCTGGGATGGAGCCCGGACAGCAACGAAGAGATCTTCAGCCTGAAGGAGCTTATAGAAGCATTTGACTATAAGAGAGTTAACAAATCACCTGCTGTATTCGATATGCAGAAGCTTCGCTGGATGAACGGTGAATATGTTAAGAGCATGGACTTCGACAGATATAAGGAATATGCTATGCCATGTATCCTGAAGGCATTCGGACAGAGCGAGGCTCAGGCTGATGGTAGCATATTGACAGCTGATGGAGTTAAGCTCTCTAAGGACAGCATTGATAAGATATTAGAGCTTATGAAGACCCGTATAGAGATATTCCCTGATATTACGGAGAAGATAGACTTCTTCAATGAGCTTCCTGATTATGATGTGCAAATGTATACTCATAAGAAGATGAAGACCAATTCAGAGAATTCTCTTGAGACTTTGAAGGAGACATTGCCGCTCCTTGAGGCTCAGGAAGATTACAGCCTGGATGCATTGCATGATCTTATCATGAAATATATCGAGCAGAAGGGTGTTAAGAACGGCATAGTTTTGTGGCCGCTTCGTACAGCAGTATCAGGTAAGCAGAGCACACCTGGCGGCGCCTTCGAGATCATGGAGATCCTCGGCAAGGACGAGACCATAAGACGAATCAAGGTCGGCATCAGCATGCTTGAAGCCGCTCAGTAAATTCATACCACAAGCGGCGCATATAATAAATGCTATGCGTGCCGTGAACCTCGGCGTAGCAGCCACTGTTCGAAAACGCCTTCGCTGATTGTTTTCTCGCAGTGGCTGCGCCGTCCCGGCACGCGCACATATACATTTTGATATGCGCCGCTTTTATATGCAGATAGAGAACCGGCAGCGTCTCGAATTCACGAGATGCTGCCGGTTCTCCATTATGTGTAATATTTGCGGGTAAATGCTATGTTTCGTATCAGCCCGATATATCTCTTTCGATATGCTTAGCACAGAACATAGGATTATGTAATAATTCGTGCTCCTTACCCTTCAGGAATCCGTCATAAAGTGACAGAACCATAGGATTTTCTGAACATTTCTTAAGAGAAGCTGTCTTATCTGCTCTATAGATACCCTTAGTTCTCAGGTCTGCGAATGTCTTACCGATCTTAATCGGCTGTCCGCCTCCCATTATGCAGCCGCCGCGGCATGCCATAACTTCGATGAGATGGAACTGCTTCTCGCCGCTCTTAACTGCGTCAAGGACTTTTCTGGCATTAGCCAGACCGCTGACAACGCATACCTTAATCTCAGTTCCCTTATAATCAACTGAAAATTCTCTGATAAAGCTGTCTTCACGAACACCGCTTTTTACAATGCTGTAGAGCATTTCCTTGCTGTGACCGTCTGTAAGATTACGAAGAACGGCTTCAGTAACACCGCCGGATACACCGAATATTACGCCTGCTCCTGAGCCATAACCAAATGGTATATCTGATGCTTCAGGATCCAGATTCTTGAAATCAATACCCGTTGTTGTGATCATTTCGATCAGCTCGGTTGTTGTAATTACATAGTCGGTGTCACGCTCGCCATGGGTATAGCTGTTGGCACGTTCCTTCTCCATCTTCTTAGCGGTACATGGCATGATAGAAACCATGACAGTACGCTTGCCTTCAGGATTATTCTTAGGATCTCTGAAATATTCTTTAACTGCAGCCGAGAGCATACCCTGTGGTGAACGGCATGTTGATACGTTGTTAATGAATTCAGGATACTGTTCGCCTACGAACTTGACCCAGGCAGGACAGCACGAAGTAAACAGTGGCAGATTCTCGCCTGATTCGATTCTTGCGAGGAATTCCTTGCTTTCTTCTATAACCGTCAGATCAGCGCCATATGTTGTATCATATACTTCGTCAAATCCCATACGATGAAGTACATTAACAATCATGCCCATTACATTCTCGCCCACTTCGATTCCGAACGCATCACCTAATGCTACACGGACAGCAGGAGCAACCTGGGCTACAACACGTACATTAGGATCTTCCAGAGCATCCCAAACCCATGTTCTGTGGTGATGAATCGAGATGGCACCAGTAGGGCAGTAAACACGGCACTGTCCGCAGTTTACGCAGTCCGTATCAGCAATTCTCTTGCCAAATGCAGGAGCAACCCTTGCACTTGATCCTCTGTGAGCGAAATTAAGTGCGCCTACACCCTGCAGCTCCTCACATACACGTACGCAGTTGCCGCAGAGGATACATTTATTAGGATCCCTTATGATAGAAGGTGAGCTGTGATCCTGAGGCAGCTTCTCTCTATAATCGTCAAAACGAACATGCAGGATACCATATCTGCTGGCCATATGCTGCAGTCTGCAGTCGCCATTTTTAGCACAGGTGTTGCAATCCTGGCAATGTGCTGCGAGCATAAGCTCTATGATAAGTTTTCTGTATTTTCTAAGTCTTCTTGTATTAGTATAGATGACCATGCCATCCTTAGGCTCCTCAGAGCAGGATGCGAATAATCTTCCCTTGTCATCTTCTACTGTACATAATCTGCAATCTCCAAATGTTGACAGCTCATCAATATAGCAAAGAGTAGGAATATCAATTCCGGCCTTCTTGATGATTGTAAGGAGATTACGTTCATTGGTGAATTCAACTTCAATTCCATCTATAGTAACGATTCCCATTTCATATCTCCTTTCCTAAGCTTCAACATAAACTGCATTAAAGTTACAATCACGCAGACAGCATTCGCACTTAATACACAGGTCGGTATTAATATGATGAGGCTGTCTTACAGCGCCAGTGATAGCACCAGCCGGGCAGTTACGCGCACATTTGCCGCAGCCCTTACAGAATTCAGGGTTGATGATAAATTTACGCATTGCTGTGCAGACCTTCGCACGGCACTTATGATCATGAATATGTTCCTCATATTCATCACGGAAATATCTGAGTGTACTGAGAACCGGAAGAGGAGCGCTCTTGCCGAGGCCGCACAGTGCCATGCTCTTGATCATATTGCCGATCTCTTCGAGCATATACAGGTCGTTTTCTGTGCCTTTGCCTGCAACGATTCTTTCAAGAATCTCCAGCATACGTTTCGTACCCTCACGGCATGGGACGCATTTGCCGCAGGATTCACGCTGTGTGAAGCTCATGAAGAAACGGGCAACCTCAACCATACAGGTATTGCTGTCCATAACAACGAGTCCGCCTGATCCGATAATAGATCCGAACTTCTTGATAGATTCGAAATCAAGAGGCTCATCCAGGTGCTCGCTTGTAAGACATCCGCCAGAAGGACCGCCTGTCTGAACAGCCTTAAATGTACCACCGTCCTTGATGCCGCCGCCTATATCGAATACGATCTCCCGCAGAGTAGTACCCATAGGAACCTCGATAAGACCTGTATTGCATACATTTCCTGTCAGGGCAAATGCCTTGGTTCCAGGTGAACCCTCGGTACCCATGCTCTTGTACCAGTCGGCACCCCTAAGGATGATCATCGGAACATTGGCAAATGTTTCAACGTTATTAAGTACAGTAGGCTTGCCCCAGAGACCCTGCTCAACTGTTCTAGGAGGCTTAACTCTAGGCATACCGCGGTTGCCTTCGATAGAAGCGGTAAGAGCAGAACCCTCACCGCAGACGAATGCGCCTGCACCTCTGTTGATATGAAGTCTGAAACTAAATCCTGTTCCCAGGATGTTATCACCCAGAAGTCCTATTTCTTCAGCCTGCTTGATAGCAGTCTTAAGTCGTTCAACTGCAAGAGGATATTCTGCACGAACGTAGATATATCCTTCCTGTGCGCCTACAGCATATGCAGCGATCATCATACCTTCGATCATACGATGCGGATCGCCTTCCATAACGCTTCTGTCCATAAATGCACCAGGGTCACCTTCATCGCCATTACATACGACATAGCGCTGAGTTTCCTTCTGAGAAGCAACCTGGCTCCATTTCTTACCGGTAACATATCCTGCGCCGCCACGGCCTCTGAGCTTGGCATCAGTGATAACTGAGATGATCTCCTGCTGAGTCATCTCGAATAATGCCTTCTCGAATCCTGAATATGCACCTGCAGCTATAGCGGCTGAGATATGCTCGGCATCTATATGTCCGCAATTTTCAAGGACAACTCGGGTCTGCTTAGCATAGAAAGGAATTGCTTCCTGAGTCTGATAGATCTTGCCATCCTGATGATACATAAGGCGTTCAACAGGAAGACCATTTAATACGGTCTTTTCGTAGATCTCCTCGCAGTCATCCAGCTGAACCTTAAGATACAGATAGTTATAAGGCTCAATTCTTACAAGAGGACCCATTTCGCAGAAACCGTGACAGCCGCTCTTATGAACTCCTACATGAGCGATCTCAGGACCGATTTCTACGTCTACATTTAGATCCTTTTCTGATAATTCCTTAAATTTCTCAAATAATTTGGCAGAACCGCCAGCCAGACAGCCGGTACCTCCACATACGAGGATACGTACAGTTTCGAGTTTGGAAGCAGCCTGACATTCATTTCTGTATTCGTCCAGATGAGATTTTGAATCTAATATCATTCTTCAATACCTCCTTCGGCTTCTTTTCTGAGCTCATTGAGCATTTCTTCTGCCTTTTCAGGGGTCATCTTAGAATAAACCTTGTCATTAACCATAAGTGCTGGAGCCAGACCGCATGCACCGAGGCATGATACAGTTTCAACTGTGAACAGAAGGTCGTTTGTTGTATGATGTTCATTGTTAAGTCCTAATTCCTGCTGCAGATATTCTCTGACAGGAGTTGACTTACGAACATGACATGCAGTACCGTCGCATACCTTTATGACATATTTTCCCTTTGGTTCAAAGGAAAAGTTCTCATAAAATGTTGCAACGCTGAAAGCCTTAGACTCTGTAATTCCAATCTGTTCTGCCACATAGGTCAGGAGCTCTCCCGGAAGATAGCGGAATGCATCCTGTATGTCGTGCATGATTGGGATTAGAGAAGCCGGTTTTCGACCATAAGACTCGATGATTTCGTCGGTCTTTTCATAATATGACTTATCTAACATTAATCTACCCATTCCTTCTTTATATTATTGGTACATCAATTTTAACACGAGACAGATTTGATACAAGCTTAATAAGTGTTCTTTATTTTGTACAGGAAAGAATACCTATTGGCTATGTTTGTTGTTTATTTCGCCTATAAAAATAGAAGGCGGGAATTGCTTGCCCCTGATCGTATGAACGAAGCTGATATGAAGATGACATTTGGCTCTTGTCATGGCGACATACATGAGGCGTCGTTCTTCAAAAATCATATCACGGGATGAGCAGCGGCTGACAGGCATGATGTTTTTGTTGATGTTTGGAAGAAATACTGTATCGAATTCCAGCCCCTTAGAAGCATGTATTGTCATAATATTAACAGCATCATCTGTAGCATCAGCAAATGCATTTGCTGATGTATTATCGTCAATTAGCCTAAGCAAATTCTCAATTGATGAACAGTGAGCAGCCATTTGCCTGATGTCCTTTAGAATATCAGTGAGGGTGGCAGGAGAAATGTGCTGATCCTGGGCATATTCAGACAGAAAATGCTCGTATCCTATGGCCTTGCATATATATTCGACAGCTGCCTTGGCAGGAAGCCGCGCGATAAAGGACAGCTGGGAATAGAATATATCTATCCGTCTGCAGGTATCAGGATCCGCGGTATAATATTGCCTCATGGCATTGCCGCAGGTGTGAATATCTGCATCCGGAATGGACAGCCTGGATATATATCTGGATGGCCTGTTAATTATACGGATCAGATCAGACCTTTCGGCAGTTCCGAGGGCACATTTTAGATAAGCACATATGTCCTTATAGATGAAGTGATCATATTTTGAGGGCACTTTACCCAGGATAGTACATGGAATCTCGGAATATGCCAGCTGCTTTGAGATAAGAGGAGCATCATGGGCACTTCTTATAAGTATAGCAATCTGAGAGAGAGGAAGTCCCGCGGTATGGGATTTTAGAATCTGCTGTGCTATGGATTTGTACTGCTCCGACTGATCCTTAAATTCAGTAATTGAAAATGTATCAGAGGCCTTGCTGTCTTGGGAGGCAGAGATATCCTTGCTTAATCTGTCCTCGTTATACGAGATGAGATTAAGCGAAGGCAGCAGAATCTGCTCGTCACATCTGTAATTAATGTCAAGAAGCACGGTCTCACAATCGGGATAATCCTTCATAAACTGCTTCATTATGGCAGGTGATGAACCTCTGAACCTGTATATACATTGATCGTCGTCACCTACTGCGAATATGTTTCTGTGAGACAGACACAGAAGCCTTAATATGCGATACTGTATGGCATTAACATCCTGAAATTCGTCCACTAGGATATATTGAAATCTGTGCTGCCAGTGTTCAAGGATATCAGGGTTGTTGATCAAAAGAGTATACGTATTAAGAAGTATGTCATCATAATCAACCCAGTCAGAATTCTTAAGCATATAGTTATAATTGGCATAGATACACTTGAATACATCGTCATCAATGCAGCTGTCAGTATATGTGGATATATCCAGCATATTATTCTTTATCAGGCTGATCTCGCTGACAATGTCAGAAACAACGCGGTCCTCATCGTCCATCTCCAGATGAAACTTACGCAGCTCTGATTTTAGAAAAGCATGCTTCTCCCGTTCTGAGACTATATGAATATGAACATATGCGCCATATTGCCTTAATATCATAAGAAATATTGAATGAAAGGTTCCAAATAATGGCAGCTCACTGCAGCTGCAGATCCTTGAGAATCTGTCTGACATTTCGTCTGCAGCAGCACGGGTAAATGTAACAGTGAGAATATTAGATGCAGGTATGCCGTAAGCTATCAGGCGCCTGACTCTGTTTATGGTAACGGCGGTTTTTCCTGAGCCCGGGCCTGCTATAACCAGCATGGGACCTTCAATATGATTTATCGCTTTTGTTTGAGAAAAATTAAAATCCATAACCTATTAAATACAGGTGATGAATAGAGCCGAAACAGCCATTTGAAATAAAATAGTAATTTGCTACGGGAATTTTAAAATAACGAATTCTAATAATCAAGCAGCACTTTTAAAAACAGATCTTTTGTTGTAGAATAAATCAGTTAAATTTCTATTAGAGGTTATAAACAGGGAGGAAATTTCCATATGAATTATGAACAGGCAGCAGAGAAATTGAAAAAATATGATCAGATGCAGATTCTAAGATATTATGATGAATTAACAGACGAGCAGAAGGACATTTTGCTTGATGAGATAGACAGAACAGATTTTGATGCGATATTCGGTCAGCCGGCAGATGTCAGCACCAGCGTTATAGAGCCTATGGGCGCGATGAAGATCTCGGAGATTGAAGCCAACAGAGCCAGACTTGAAGAAAAAGGACTTGAATGCATACGTGCAGGCAAGGCAGCAGCTCTTCTTCTGGCAGGAGGTCAGGGAACCAGATTAGGTATCAGCGGACCTAAGGGCTCTTTTAATATCGGCATCACTAAGGATCTGTATATATTCGAATGCCTTATAAATAACCTGATGGCTGTTACTAAGAAGGCAGGATGCTGGATTCCGCTTTTCATCATGACATCTAATAAGAATGATAAGGAAACCAGGGCATTCTTAAGTGAGCATAATTATTTCGGATATGATAAGGATCATATCTATTTCTTCGTTCAGGACATGGCTCCGTCAACAGATTTCAATGGCAAGATATATATGGAATCGAAATATCATATGGCTCTGTCTCCAAATGGTAACGGCGGCTGGTATTCATCACTCAAGAATGCAGGATACGAAGAAATATTAGACAAGTTAGGTGTAGAATGGATCAATATATTTGCTGTAGATAACGTACTGCAGAAAATGATGGATCCGGCATTCATCGGAGCAACTCTTGAATCCGGCAGCGAGGTAGGATCCAAGGTAATCGCTAAGGCATATCCAGAGGAAAATGTGGGCGTTATGTGCTACAGGGATGGTCATCCTTCCATCGTTGAATATTATGATCTTACAGAAGAGATGAGATATCAGAAAAATGAAAATGGAGATCTCGCATACAGCAGCGGCGTTATCCTTAACTATCTGTTCTATGTTCCGGCACTTAAGCGTATCGTTGATAAGAAGCTTCCGCTTCATATTGCTAAGAAAAAGATTCCTTATATGGATGAAAACGGCACATTTATTAAGCCTGAGGAGCCAAATGGCAATAAATACGAGAATCTGGTACTTGATATGATCGAAATGATGGATGGCTGCCTGGCATTTGAGGTTGACAGAAAGTCAGAATTTGCACCTATCAAGAACATGCATGGTGTGGACTCTCTTGACAGCGCCAGGGAGATGCTTAAGGCATATGGAGTAGAATTATAAAAATCACGGAGTAGAACTGCAGATATGAAGAAGTATATAGATATTATTACCGAACAGCTTAAAGGGGCATTCGAAGAATGCGGATACGATTCACAGAGAGTGGCCGCAGCCGTTTCCAACAGACCTGACCTGTGCGAATATCAGTGTAATGGCGCTATGGCATTGGCCAAAAGCGCAGGCAAGGCACCTATAGTAATAGCCGAAGAGGTGGCAGATAAGCTTAAGGCAAATAGATGGCTGTCCGAGGTAAATGCCGTTAAGCCTGGATTTATTAATATCAGGGTTTCAGGGGAGGCTCTGTCTGAGTATGTTAACGAGATGGTCTCTTCTGAAAAATTCGGACTGGAACAGCCGGAACAGAAAAAGAAGATCATCGTTGATTATGGTGGAGCAAATGTAGCCAAGCCTCTTCATATCGGGCATCTCCGCTCTGCGATAATAGGCGAGAGTATCAAGAGAATTGCTAATTACGCAGGCCATGAAGCCATAGGTGATGTCCATCTGGGAGACTGGGGTCTTCAGATGGGACAGATCATAGCAGAGCTGCAGGAGCGTTCACCAGAACTGGTATATTTTGATGATAATTATACAGGCGAATATCCGAAGGAGCCGCCATTTACTATCTCAGAGCTGGAGGAGATATATCCATGTGCTTCTAAGAAGTGCAAATCTGATGAAGCATTTGCAGCTAAGGCTCATCAGGCCACAGCTGAACTTCAGGCAGGAAAGCCAGGCTACAGGGCAATATGGAATCACGTACTTAATGTATCAGTTGCGGATCTTAAGAAAAACTATGATGCATTAAATGTTCATTTCGAACTCTGGAAGAAGGAAAGTGATGCGCAGAGCTACATTCCTGCGATGATTGAGGACATGAAGTCCCAGGGCATCGTAGAGGAAAGCGAAGGCGCGTTGATTGTTGATATTGCTGAGGAGACCGATAAGAAGGAACTGCCTCCATGCATAATAGTAAAATCCGATGGCGCTACGCTTTATTCCACAACAGATCTGGCTACGATTGTAGAAAGGGTTAAGCTCTTCGATCCTAATTATATTATTTATGTTGTCGATAAGAGACAGGAGCTTCATTTTATACAGGTATTCAGAACTGCCAGAAAGGCACATCTCGTAAGTGATGATGTAGATATGTCATTCCTGGGATTTGGAACCATGAATGGTAAGGACGGACAGCCATATAAGACCAGATCAGGCGGCGTAATGAGACTTGAGAATCTCATTGCAGAGGTTAATGAAGCTGTTGCAGAGAAGATGCAGGAAAATAGAGAATTCGATCAGGCTGAGACAGAGGAGACCGCTAAGATCATCGGTCTTGCAGCCCTTAAGTACGGCGACCTGTCTAATCAGGCCACGAAGGATTATGTATTTGACTTAAGCAGATTCACTTCATTTGAAGGCAATACAGGTCCATATATTCTGTATACTATCGTTCGTATCAAGTCGATCCTTAAGAAATATGGTAAGACTCCGTCAGGTAAGGTTGTTTATACAGGCGAGGCTGCACAGAAGGAGGTCATGATACTTCTGACCAAATTCTCAGAAGTGATCCAAAATGCTTACAAGGAGCTGGCACCTCATAAGATCTGCGCATATATTTATGATCTGTCAAATGCATTTAATGCATTTTATCATGAGATAAGGATCCTGTCTGAAGAGGACGAGGCTAAGAAGGACAGCTATCTGAGCATGCTGCTTCTTACACAGAAAATACTGGAGCAGTGCATTGATCTGCTGGGATTTGCAGCACCAGACCGTATGTAACTGTGGTACGTTTATTTGCATTACCTGAATAAAAACGTAAAGGATAATAGATGAATCAGAAGAACATTAGGAACTTTTGCATAATTGCACATATTGACCATGGCAAGAGCACACTTGCCGATCGTATTATTGAGAATACCGGTGCCCTGACATCAAGAGAGATGCAGGCACAGGTTCTTGATAATATGGATCTGGAGAGGGAGCGAGGCATCACCATCAAGGCTCAGACAGTCAGAATCGTTTATAATGCCAAGGATGGTCAGGAATATATATTTAATCTCATTGATACTCCGGGACATGTGGACTTTAACTATGAAGTATCGCGAAGCCTTGCTGCCTGCGATGGAGCAGTTCTGGTGGTCGATGCGGCTCAGGGCATAGAGGCACAGACGCTGGCCAATGTTTATATGGCAATCGATAATGATCTGGAGGTTATCCCTGTAATCAATAAGATAGATCTTCCCAGCGCGGAGCCGCAGAAGGTTATAGATGAGATTGAGAACGTAATAGGTCTTGAAGCTCATGACGCGCCGCTTATTTCAGCCAAAAATGGCATAAATATCGACCAGGTTCTTGAAGCAATCGTTGCCAAGATTCCGGCACCTGACGGCGATATTAATGCACCGCTTAAGGCTCTTATATTTGACTCTATCTATGATTCTTATAAGGGAGTAATAGTATTTTGCAGGGTTCGTGATGGCAAGATCAAGGTGGGCTCCCAGGTCTATATGATGGCAACTAAGGCTACCTACAGTGTAGTCGAGGTTGGATATTTCGGAGCAGGCAAATACATTCCTTGTGATGAACTAGGCGCAGGAATGGTAGGATATTTCACGGCATCTATCAAGAATGTCCGGGATACAATGGTAGGTGACACGGTAACTCTTAAGGATAATCCGTGCGACAAGCCGCTGCCTGGATACAAGAAGGTTCAGTCAATGGTATATTGCGGCATGTATCCTGCAGACGGTGCTCATTATGAAGATCTGCGGGATGCCCTGGAGAAGCTTCAGCTAAATGATGCATCACTTCAATACGAGCCTGAGACATCGGTAGCTCTGGGATTCGGATTCAGATGCGGCTTCCTGGGACTGCTTCATCTCGAAATCATCGAGGAGAGGCTTGAGAGAGAATATAATCTGGATCTTGTTACAACAGCTCCATCTGTTATATATAAGGTTCATAAAACGGATGGAACCGAATTCGAATTGACCAATCCTACGAACCTTCCGGATGCTTCAGAAATCGAATATATGGAAGAGCCGATAGTAGAGGCTGAGATAATGGTAACGTCAGAGTTCATCGGTCCTATCATGGAGCTGTGCCAGGAGAGACGAGGCGTATATAAAGAGATAGAGTATATCGAGGCTAACCGTTGCATCTTAAGATATGACCTGCCGTTAAATGAGATAATCTATGACTTCTTCGATGCACTTAAGTCCAGATCCCGTGGATATGCATCCCTTGATTATGAACTCAAGGGTTATGAACCGTCTAAGTTAGTTAAGCTGGATATTTTGATCAACAGAGAAGAAGTGGATGCGCTGTCATTTATCGTCCATGCCGATACTGCATATGAAAGAGGACGTAAGATGTGTGAGAAGCTCAAGGATGAGATTCCAAGGCATCTGTTCGAGATTCCGATTCAGGCAGCAGTTGGAAGCAAGATCATAGCCCGTGAGACAGTTAAGGCCATGAGAAAGGACGTTCTGGCCAAATGCTATGGCGGTGATATCACACGTAAGAAGAAGCTTCTGGAGAAACAAAAGGAAGGCAAGAAGCGTATGCGCCAGGTCGGAAATGTAGAGATTCCGCAGAAGGCATTCATGAGCGTATTGAAGCTGGATGATAAGTAGATTTATAAGTCTGTTGAGAATTTCATCCCGCCATGCATAATTAGGAAAATCGCTGGCGTTAGGTGTGAGTATTTTTACAAAAATGAATAATAATCTGGAATTATATATACATATTCCATTTTGTAAGAAGAAATGCGGATATTGTGATTTTGTATCATTTGCCGGACAGGAGGATAAGTTCGACAGCTATGTAGATGCCTTATGCCGGGAGATACGGGATGTTGCAACTGAATATAAAGACAGAGAGATAGTTTCTGTATATATTGGCGGAGGAACTCCGTCAATATTAAGTTGTGAGCAGATTTCTAAGATTGTGGAAACATTGAATTCCGAATTCAATATAAAGGGAACCCATGAAAAGAGAAAAGGTCTGTTCCTGCAGAAGAAGATAAGACCCTCAACAGAATTTTCTATAGAATGTAATCCTGGAACGGTGGATAAGGACAAGCTTAGGACATACAGAAGGCTAGGAATCAATAGAATAAGTCTGGGCCTTCAGTCAACAGATGACAATGACCTTCGTAATCTCGGACGGATTCATAATTATGCTGATTTTGCAGCTGCATTCGAAGCTGCCAGAGAGACAGGATTCGATAATATAAATGTAGATCTCATGCAGGCGATACCAGGGCAGAGTCTGGCAGCCTGGAAGAGAGTGCTGGCTGTTGTAGGAACATGGGAGCCGGAGCATATCAGTGCATACTCGCTTATCATAGAGGATGGAACTGAATTTAAACGAAGATATGATAAGGGGACGCTAAACCTGCCAGATGAAGATACTGAGAGGGAGATATACTATTATACGAGAGATTTTCTGGAAAAAACAGGATACAGAAGATATGAAATCTCTAATTACGCCAGACCGGGTATGGAGTGCATTCATAATTGCGGATATTGGAGAAGGGTTGATTATCTGGGATTAGGTCTTAATGCTTCGTCGATGGTTAATAATACCAGATGGAAGAATACTGCGGATTTGAGAAAGTATCTGCAGAGTCCGGATGCTAAAAATATCAGAGAAGAAGCCGAAACCTTATCTCACGAAGAGCAGATGGAGGAATTTATGTTCCTAGGACTTCGTATGACGGTCGGAATCAGTAAGTCAGAATTTTTTGAGACATTTAAACAGGATTATGATTTTACATATGGCGAGATAACGCGTAGGCTTAAAGACATGGGACTCATACGTGTGGACGGAGATAATGTGAGCCTGACAGACAGAGGATTTGACGTAAGTAATACGGTATTGGCAGAATTTTTATTGAGCTCGTAATAAACAGGATGAGGTGTGCTGCGGCATTTCTGCGAAAAGTGTTTCGGCAGGAAAAATACTGCTTGCACCTGCCAGATGTCTATGATAAAGTACTTGTTGCTGTGAAACAGATGTTCCGCTGTTGCGTTGACTAATAGTGGTCCTATAAGCATTAAGAACATCGAATAATAATGAGGAGGTCACGCACATGAATGAGATTATCAAGAAGATCGAGGCAGGTCAGCTTAAGGACAAGGTTGACGACTTCAGAGTAGGTGATACAGTTAAGGTATCAGCCAAGATCAAGGAAGGCAACAGAGAAAGAATCCAGGTATTCGAAGGAACAGTTCTGAAGCGTCAGGGCGGCGGAGCTAGAGAAACATTTACAGTTAGAAAGACTTCTAACGGTGTTGGTGTTGAGAAGACCTGGCCTTTACATTCTCCAACAGTTGAATCAATTCAGGTTATTAGAAAAGGTAAGGTTCGCCGTGCTAAACTTAACTACCTGAGAGACAGAGTTGGTAAGAAAGCAAAAGTTAAAGAAGTTGTAAGATAATTTACAGGAGGGAACGACTTAAGGTCGTTCCCTTGTTCGTTTATAATACATTTGGTGGTGAATTATTTGCATCCATATGTTAAAATCTAATAATTATGAATATTCAATGGTATCCAGGTCATATGACCAAAGCAAAAAGACAAATGATGGAAGATATCAAGCTCATTGACCTTGTCATTGAGCTTGTTGATGCGCGTATTCCATTATCCAGCAGAAATCCCGACATCGATAATATTGCCCAGAATAAGGCCAGACTGGTGCTTCTCAATAAATCCGACATGGCTGATGAAAATTATACATCCCAGTGGGCTGAGTATTTTGAAAATAAGGGATTTCATGTATGCGTAATTAACGCACTTAAGGCTTCAGACATGAAGCAGATCAATGAGATAGTTAAGAAGGCTTGTGCGGCTAAGATAGAGCGTGACTTGAGAAGGGGTATTAAGAACAGACCTGTAAGAGCCATGGTTGTGGGAATACCTAATGTAGGCAAGAGTACATTTATCAATACATTTGCACGCAAGGGAGCAGCTAAGACAGGCAATAAGCCGGGCGTTACTAAGGGCAAGCAATGGATCAAGCTCCGCTCGTCGTTAGAGCTGCTGGATACTCCTGGTATTTTATGGCCGAAATTCGAAGATCAGAGCGTGGGCGTGAAGCTGGCTATGATTGGCTCTATCAAGGACGAGATAATGAATATAGAGGAACTGGCATGGGAGCTTATTGACATGCTGCAGCAGCTCTATCCTGAGCAATTTTATGGATTTTATGGCATTAATGCAGAGGACGGGGACAAGCCGGCACAGATTTTAGAGAAAATAGCAATTGCCAGAGGATGCATAGCTAAGGGCGCTGAGGCAGATACATTGAGGGCGGCCAATCTTCTGCTTGAAAATTTCAGAAATGGCAAGATAGGCAGATTTACTTTGGAACGTCCTTGATGATAATAATTGCGGTACATTTGCAAAATATAATTTCAAAAACGGAGAATTAGAATGGGATTTTTTTCGAAGCTTTTTAATAAAGGAACACCAATCACAGATGAATTCTATGAGGAGATGGAAGAACAGCTGATCCTGGGCGACATGGGCGTACAGGCCAGCATGGAGCTTACTGAGGCACTGGAGGTAAATGTCAGATTCCACGAGGTAAAAAATCAGGAGCAGGCTAAGGAATTCATGATCAAACGAGTTGAAGATATGATGACTGTGCCGCAGAATGCATATGATTTTGAAAATACTACCTCTGTGGTGATGATCATCGGTGTAAATGGAGTCGGCAAGACAACCTCAATCGGCAAGCTTGCTAACCAGTACAAAAACAGAGGCAAGAATGTCATACTCGTAGGTGCTGATACATTCAGGGCAGCAGCGATGGATCAGCTTAAGATATGGGCAGATCGGACAGGCTGCTACATGGTATCCGGCAACGAAGGTCAGGATCCGGGCTCGGTTATCTATGACGGTGCAGCTGCAGCCAGAGCCAGAAATGGCGAGATAATGCTGTGCGATACGGCAGGACGACTCCATAATAAGAAGAATCTTATGAATGAGCTGTCTAAGATTGATAAAATATTATCCGCTGAATTTCCACAGGCTGTTCGTGAAAATTTAATCGTACTGGATGCAGCCACAGGACAGAATGCACTTCAGCAGGCCAAGGAATTCAAGAGCATAATGAAGGTAGACGGAATTATCCTGACTAAGATGGATGGAACTGCCAAGGGCGGAATCGCGGTAGCGATATCTAAGGAATTAGGAGTTCCTGTCAAGTTCATAGGTGTGGGAGAGGGCGTTAATGACCTGAAGAGATTTGACGCCAAAGAGTATGCACAGTCATTGTTCAACTAGAAACATATAGGCTGGTTAAAAAAACGATATACCAAGGCTCATGACGTATAATTGACAGACAATTTTCAGAATAACAGCAAGGGACAGATAATATGATTTTCGATAAATACGAAACAATTTTTGAACAGGATATTAAGGATTTAGACAGTAAGGCATATCTGCTGAAGCACAAAAAGACAGGTGCCAGGGTATTTATATTGTCTAATGATGACAATAATAAGGTATTTTATATCGGCTTTAGGACGCCGCCGGCAGATGATACGGGTGTCGCACATATCATGGAACATTCCGTTCTGTGTGGCTCAGAAAAATATCCGCTGAAGGATCCGTTTGTCGAGCTGGTCAAGGGCTCAATGAATACATTTTTGAATGCAATGACCTATCCTGATAAAACTGTTTATCCGGTTGCATCTACGAATGACAAGGATTTTGCCAATCTCATGAGCGTATACATGGATGCGGTCTTTAAGCCTAATGTATATGTACATCCTGAGATTATGAAGCAGGAGGGCTGGAACTACAGCATCAATGATGCAAATGCTCCGATAGAATACAATGGTGTCGTTTACAATGAGATGAAGGGTGCATTTTCATCCCCAGAGAGCGTATTAGAGAGGGAAACACTGCATGCGCTGTTTCCTGACAATGCATATTCATTTGAAAGCGGCGGTGATCCTGAATTCATCCCAGATCTTACTTATGAGAAGTTCATAGATTTCCATAAGAGATATTATCATCCGTCTAACAGCTTCATATATCTGTATGGCGACATGGATATAGAGGAGCGTCTCAACTGGATGGATGAGGAATATTTGTCAAAATATGAATATCTTGAGATTGATTCTGAGATAAAATCGCAGCCTGCATTTGACAAGATGCAGACTGTAAAGAAGCCATATGCCATATCTGAGGATGAACCTGAAGAAGAGAACACCTATCTTAGCTATAACATCCATTGTGGTGATAATCTGGATCCACATAAATATTATGCGATGCAGATGATCCAGTATGCGCTGGTTGATACTCAGGGAGCACCGATCAGACAGAAGCTGCTGGATGCAGGCATCGGTAAGGATATCATCTCTGGATTTGAGACAGGACTTAAGCAGGAATATTTTTCAATTACTGCCAAGAATGCTGATCCAGACCAGGCAGACAGATTCCTTGAGATCATCAATGCTGAGCTTCGTGCAGCTGCTGATGGACAGCTTAATCACAAGTCTCTTACTGCCAGCCTTAATTCTCTTGAATTCAAGTATAAAGAGGCGGATTTCGGCGGATATCCTAAGGGACTCATATATGGATTGGGAGCATTTGACAGCTGGCTGTATGATGAAAATGAACCTTTGATGCATATAGTAAGTTCAGAGACATTTGAATTTTTAAGAAATAATATTGATTCCGGATATTATGAGAATCTTATTAAGACATGGCTTGCAGATAGCAAGAATAGTGCATTTATTATTTTAGTACCTGAGAGAGGTCTTGCAGCTAAAAGGGACGAAGCATTAGCACAGAAGCTTAAGGAATATAAGGCTTCTAAGACTGCGGAAGA
Source organism: Anaerotignum sp. (assembly GCA_963591145.1). Lineage (GTDB taxonomy): Bacteria > Bacillota > Clostridia > Lachnospirales > Lachnospiraceae > RGIG5612. The sequence continues at coordinate 22,571 of CAVARE010000052.1, forward strand.
GATTGCGCAGATGGTAGCAGATACGAAAGCGCTGGCTGAATATCAGGAAGCAGAGGATTCTGAGGAGCAAAAGCGTCTGATTCCGCTCCTTGAGAGAAGTGATATAAGAAGATCTGCGACTCCATTTTCGAATATTGAGGACACAGTAGGTGGCATTTCGGTAGTTCATCATGACTATAATACCAATGGAATTGCATACGTGAGTCTGTTCTTCGATGCCAATATGCTGTCGGTTGAGGAGCTTCCTTACCTCAGCCTGCTGAAATCAGTAGTAAGCTTCGTCGACACAGACAGATATACCTATTCGGAGCTTAATGACGAGGTAAATATAGAAACTGGCGGCCTTAGTATGGATCTGGGAATTTATACTGACAGGTATGATTCTAATGTTTATTCTATTTTAGCTGATATGTCCTTCAGGGCTCTGTATGGTAATGTCCATAGAGCATTCGAACTGGTAAAAGAGATATTATTTGCCGCCCATTATGATGACAGCAAGAGACTGTATGAGATCATCGCAGAGCTTAAGAGCAAGTTACAGATGTCCATCAATTCGGCAGGGCATGTGGCTGCTGCGGTGAGGGCAGGCTCTTATTATGCCGAGTCAGAGGCTGTCAGGGAGATCGTTAACGGAATACAGTTCTATAAATTCGTTGAGCATTTAGAGAAAAATTTTGATACTGAGAAGGACAAATGCATAAGCGGCATAATTGCGGTGCTGAATAAGATCCTTAAGACAGAGAATCTGCTGGTAAGCTGCACGGCTGATGATGAAGGATATACGCTGGTTAAGGATGAAATTAAGGCATTTATTGATACCGTCAGAGCAAATGAAGGCAAAAATGCAATATCATGCACCTCAAAGCTTCCTGTTAAGGACAGAAAATATAAGCCGGATACAGCAATAGTAAATAAGAAAAACGAGGGCTTCAAGACCTCATCTACTGTTCAATATGTAGCAAGAGCCGGCAAATATATTGACTGCGCAGGCGACTACCATGGCTCGTCTAAGGTATTCAGCACAATAATGAGATATGAATATCTCTGGTTTAATATCAGAGTTCAGGGTGGTGCATATGGCTGCATGTGTGATGCCAAATCCAATGGCACATGCTGCTTCGTATCATATAGGGATCCGAACCTTAAACGTACTAATGAGATATACGAAGGCATACCGGCATTTCTTGAAAGCTTTGATGTAGATGAACGGGAAATGACGAAATACGTGATCGGCACCATGAGCAATATAGATATGCCGCTTACGCCTGCCACGAGAGGATCAAGGGATATGGGTGCATATCTTACAGGCGTCAGATTCGAAGATTCACAGAAGGCACGCGAGGAGATAATTGACTGTACAGTAGAGGATATCAGAAAACTGGCACCTCAGATCCGAAAAGCGCTCGAAATGAACAATCTGTGCGTAGTTGGATCAGAGAGCAAGGTAGAAGAGGACAGAGAACTGTTCATGACAGTTGAGAATATGTTCGAGTGATGGAAGAACTTGTTCAGATAGGAAGAATATGGAAGATAATAAGATGAAATCAGGATATGTTGCGATAATCGGAAGACCTAATGTGGGCAAATCAACTGTGATGAATCAGATCATTGGTCAGAAGATAGCTATAACATCTAATAAGCCGCAGACGACGAGAAACAGGATTCAGACAGTATATACCGATGAGCGGGGACAGATAATATTCCTGGATACACCTGGTGTTAATAAGGCTAAAAATAAACTGGGTGATTATATGCTGAGTACCGCTGTGAATACACTTAAGGATGCAGACATAGCGATGTGGTTGGTGGAGCCTTCAGATTATATCGGCAAGGGCGAGCAGTTTATCATTGAAGAACTGAAGAAGTATGATATTCCTGTAATTCTGGTTATTAACAAGATCGATTCTGTAAATACCGAGAAAGTAATTGAAAACATTAATCTGTATAAGGATGTATACAAATTCAGTGAGATCGTGCCAATATCAGCCAGAGAGGGAGATAATGTTGATGAACTTATCAAGGTAATATATCAATATCTTCCGGAAGGCCCGCTGTATTTTGATGAGGATACTCTTACTGATCAGCCTATGAAACAGATCGTTGCAGAGATCATCAGGGAGAAGGCTCTTCATTGCTTGAATAATGAAGTTCCTCACGGAATTGCCGTTACAGTTGAAAAATACAAGGAACGCTTCAAGAAGGTCAGCACAATGTCAACGGAAGATGGAGCTGACTGCTACAAGGAGCCTATCATAGACATTGAGGCAACAATTGTATGCGAAAAGGATTCCCATAAGGGCATCATTATCGGCAAGGGCGGATCCATGCTTAAGAAGATCGGAAGTACAGCCAGATATGATATAGAGATGCTGGTAGATGCTAAGGTTAACCTTAAGATCTGGGTGAAGGTACGCAAGGACTGGAGAGATTCTGATATACAGATTAAAAATTTCGGATATGATCCTAAGAATATCTGATAAGCGTGGCATAAGGATGGATTCATACTCATGAATGAAATTGTTGTCACGGGCATAGTTATTAGTGTTATGCCTATAGGAGAATATGACAGAAGGGTTGAGATCCTGTCCTCTGAGCTGGGACGGATAACTGTATTTGCACGGGGAGCCAGGAAGCCTGGCAATCAGTTGGTATCGGCAACGAGGAGCTTCTCCTTCGGCCAATTTACTCTCTATCAGGGCAGGAGTTCGTATACACTCATAAGCGCGTCTATTAATAACTATTTCGACAAGCTTATCGAGGATCTGGACGCGGCATGCTATGGATTCTATTTTCTTGAACTGGCACAGTATTTTTCGAGAGAAGGAGTTGAATCCTCGGAGATGCTTAAGCTGCTGTATTACAGCCTAAGGGCGCTGAGTCTTACGACAGTTTCTCACAGGCTGGTCAAATGCATATATGAGCTCAGAATGCTGACTGTAAATGGTCTGTGCCCGACACTGGAAAAATTAATATCAGGATATGGCGCTTATACATTTGCATCAGATATGAGCTCCGGCTGCCAGAAGGCATACGTATATGTGCTGGATATGCCGATTGAGAAGCTGTTTACATTTAAGCTATCTGATGACTGCCAGAAGGAATTCGAACGGATCGTTAGACATTTAATTGAACAAAGTGTTGATAAAAAATTTAAATCACTGTCATTAATTGACGATATATTGTAAAATGCAGTTTGCCTGCTCAGCAATGTGAATTAGGCCGCGCAGCATGCCGCCGAAAACCGGCTGCGTCTGCTCTGAGCCATATAGAAATATGAACAGGTCAGCTATATCAAAAACATCCGGGCACATCCAGTGTTCGGAAATATAAATTAAAGGAAGAAAAACAATGGAAAAGACAATGGAAAAAATCGTTGCACTGTGCAAAAACCGTGGTTTCGTATACCCGGGATCTGAAATCTATGGTGGTTTAGCCAACACCTGGGATTATGGTAATCTCGGAGTTGAGCTGAAGAACAACGTTAAGAGGGCATGGTGGCAGAAATTCGTTCAGGAGAGCCCTTATAATGTTGGCATCGACTGCGCGATCCTCATGAACCCTAAGACATGGGAAGCATCAGGACATATCGGAAGCTTCTCTGATCCTCTGATGGACTGCAGAGAGTGTAACGAAAGATTTCGTGCAGATAAAGTAATCGAAGATTATGCAGCCGAGAAGGGCATTGAGCTTAAGGGCTCAGTTGATGGTTGGAGTGTTGAAGAGATGGAGAGCTTCATCGCAGAACACAAGGTTCCATGTCCATCATGCGGCAAGAGTGACTTCACACCTATCAGACATTTTAATCTTATGTTTAAGACCTTCCAGGGTGTTACTGAGGATGCTAAGGATGTTGTATATCTGCGTCCTGAGACAGCTCAGGGTATCTTTGTTAACTTTAAGAATGTTCAGAGAACATCCCGTAAGAAGATTCCATTTGGTATAGCACAGATCGGCAAATCATTCCGTAACGAGATCACACCTGGTAACTTCACATTCAGAACCAGAGAGTTTGAGCAGATGGAATTAGAGTTCTTCTGTGAGCCTGATACAGACCTTGAATGGTTCGAGTATTGGAGAAGCTATTGCGTAAACTGGCTTAAGAGCCTTAATATCAAGGATGAAGAGATCCGCTTAAGAGATCATGATAAGGAAGAGCTGTCATTCTATTCTAAGGCTACAACGGATATTGAATTTACATTCCCGTTCGGCTGGGGCGAGCTGTGGGGCATCGCAGACAGAACAGATTATGACCTGACACAGCATCAGACATTCTCATCAGAGCCGATGGATTATTTCGATGATGAAAAGAACAAGAAATATGTTCCTTATGTTATCGAGCCGTCACTGGGCGCAGACCGTGTTGTTCTTGCATTCCTGTGCAGCGCTTATGATGAAGAAGAACTGGAAGGCGGCGATGTAAGAACCGTTATGCGTTTCCATCCGGCTCTTGCACCTGTTAAGATCGCTGTACTTCCATTGTCCAAGAAGCTTAATCAGCCTGCAATGGAATTATATACAAAACTTGCCAAGTATTATAATTGCGATTTTGATGACAGAGGAACTATCGGCAAGAGATACAGAAGAGAAGACGAGATCGGAACACCATTCTGCATTACATACGATTTTGATTCAGAAACAGATCACTGCGTAACTATCAGAGAAAGAGATACGATGCAGCAGGTAAGAATTAATATTGATGAGCTGGAAGATTATTTCAGACATAAATTCGAATTTTAGGAGCAATAAGTAACATGGTTGGAAGAACCCTTGAGGAAATACGAAACGCTGTAAATGTTGGATATACCAAACATACGGGTATAGATATTACAGCTGTGGGCGAGGGATTTGCCGAAGGAAAGATAGAAATAACAGCAGAACATTCTAATCCGTTTGGAATGGTTCACGGAGGAGTTTCGTTCTGCCTTGGTGATGTATTAGGCGGGGCCGCATTCAGAACACTGGGCGGCCTCCCGGTTACATTAAGCTCAAATGCAACATATATGAGGCCGCTTCGAAATACCGGCACCATATACGGACGAGCTGAGGTAATCAAGCATGGTAAGACAACAAGTGTTGTTGAGACCAAGATATTTGATGAACATATGGTTGAATGCGTCAGAATAGAGGCGGTTTATTATAACGTAGAAGAAAGGATTTAATTATTGTCGAAATTTTTAAATAACCTTAAATCAAATGAAAATAAGAAAAAAGGACATTTCGACGAGTACAGGGAGGCGCTGCAAAGCCTGGATGACAAGACCAAGAATCAGCTGGAATTTAAACGCACGCTGGGAATGTGCGGTGTGGTTCTGTTCGTACTCGCTCTTATGTTCGTGCTGATCAAGACAGGAGTCGCAGTGGATAAGAATAAGTCAGTAACGGGTAATGTATTTGCCGACAAGGAAACTGTATTGATAGAATGCTTTGGCGATTCACTCACAGAAGGATATACGGTTGATGAGAACGGTATGTCGTCGATAGTGGAGAACACATATCCTAAGGAGCTGGAGACTAAGCTGTATGAATTATTCGACGCTGATTCATATCAATATACATTCCAGACCGTTAATGTTAAGAATTATGGCCAGTCGGGAAGTGTTCTTCAGGATACATCCTGCTCGCGATTATCTGGAACAGCTGACATTGTTTTAATCCAGTATTGCGCTAATAATTTCATCGAAGGCAAGGAATACGAGGGAACTCTTGAGGCCAATATTGAGGCCATAGAGCAGCAGGGAGCCCAGGTATTTATATTGAATTATCCGATTCAATCAGGCTCGGCAGATGAAGATAAGCTGTCTCAGGCCAATAATTACATTTCAAGTGCAGCTGAGGCAGAATCTGACCTGCTTATTGATGTTAATGCATATTTTGCTCAGATAACCGATTACTCGCAGGATGAATTATTTGCATCCGACGGAGTGCACCTTACAGAGCTTGGATATGAATTGATGGCAGATTATGTTGCTGAGGTGATACATCAGCATTACGTAGATATGTTCTGATCTGTAAAATGAAGAGGTAGACTTGCAAATAGTATTTTTGTAGTTCAGGTATAAGAAAAGAAAGGCACGCATAACCTTGTATAACAGTTATGCGTGCTATTTACGCAAATATTGCGATAATGGGAAATAAGTAACGACTTTAAAAGCAAAGAGAGGATTGTAATATGAAGTTGTTGTACGCAGAGGATGAAAGACCTATGTCAGAAGCTGTGGTGGACATCCTGACCTTTCATAAATACAGCGTGGATGCTGTATATGATGGAGAGGAGGCTCTTGCTTATATAAAGGCAGAACATTATGATGGCATCATACTGGATGTCATGATGCCTAAGATAAATGGTGTGGATCTGCTGAAAAAAATCAGGGCTATGGGTATTAAGACGCCTGTAATGCTTCTTACTGCGAAGAGCGAGATAGAAGATAAGATCGCTGGTCTTGATGCAGGAGCGGATGATTATCTGGCCAAACCATTTGCCATGGGAGAACTCCTCGCCAGGGTAAGGGCTATGTTAAGACGCCGTGAGGAATTTACGCCGGATATATTAACACTGGGAAATGTCAGCCTTAATACAGCTACTTATGAATTAGAAACCCAGGATAAAAAATATGCGCTTCCTAAGATTGAATATCAGATAATGGAATTATTGATGCTCAACAAGGGTCAATATCTGTCAACGGACGACCTTATGACTAAGGTATGGGGATACGAAAGTGACACAGAAATCGGCATTGTATGGGTTTATATATCTTATCTCAGAAAGAAACTTACGGCCATGAACGCCGATATAGAGATTGCAGCCAAGAGAAATATCGGATATAAGCTGCAGCCGAAGAACTGACTAATATGATCAAACTTCTTAAAAGAAAATTTATACTTACAGCCATGATTGCTGTCGCAATCGTTCTTATAGGTGTGTTTAGTGCGCTCAATATTATCAATCATACATCACTGAATGCACAGTCAGAGAAACTTCTATATGAGCTGGCGAGACTCTATAATCTTAATCCCGTAACCTACGACGAATCGGAAGAAGCTGGCACATCGAATGAGACGATGGAAGATGGAGACAGTCCGCAGGAGAGTAATACAGACAGTGCTGAGGCGGCAGGTGAGCCGGACGGTGAGTCTGAGGGAGGAGAGTCAAACGGCGAGTCCGATGGCGGATCGGCTGATAACTCGGACGGAGACAGTCCGCAATCAGAATCGGGCAGAAGATTTGAAGTTCCGCAGGAGGAAGTGCCGGTTCTGGCATTTATGGTTCCGGAAATAAATGATAATACCGTATTGAGTGCTGTATATTTCACTGTATCTATTGATGAAAATGAAGAGGTTGTTCATACCGATATCTCGAAGATTTCGGGAATCACCGAAGAAGAGGCCAATAATATGGCTCTGGAAGAATACAAGGCTGACAGGGCTTACGGCTGGAAGGGCAATTACAGATATCTGACTTCAGAGGATTCCAGAGGCAATTATGTATATATTTTCCTCGACAGAGCCATAGATCTTAATAATCAGGCCAGAGTATTAATGCTGTCAATTCTTATTGTGCTGGCATGCTTTGGCGTCCTGTTTATTCTCGTAAGTATATTGTCCAATAAGATGATCAAACCGATCGCGGAGAATATTGAGAGACAGAAATGCTTTATCACGGATGCGGGACATGAGATAAAGACTCCGCTGGCCATTATACAGGCCAATACGGAAGCCCTTGAGCTTCATGAGGGTGCCAATAAATGGACCAGTAATATTAAGGATCAGTCCATGAGACTGTCTATCCTTATGACCAATATGCTCCTGCTGGCTAAGGCAGAGGACTACCTAGGTAAGGATAAGGAAGAAGAAGTAGACCTGGATCAGCTTATTAATGATTCTATTAAAATGTTTGAAGAGCCATTTGCCAACAAGAAGCTTAAACCGATTTTCAGTGCTGAGAGCAGGCTCATTGTAAGAGGCGGCAAGACACAATATGCTCAGCTGCTGTCAATTCTGCTTGATAATATAGTGAAGTATGCGAGAGAAGACTCGGAGATTGACATCAAGGCTTATTCGAAGGACAAGACCACGATACTGGAAATGGGCAATTATTCTGATTATATTCCAGAGTGCGAGCCTGAGAGATTATTCGATAGGTTCTATAGGCCGGATGCGACCAGGTACAGCCAGCAGACGGGTAACGGCATCGGACTGGCCGCCGCAAGAGCAATAATGCAGCTATATAACGGAACAATAGAATGTGCATACGATAGAGCTGACCATATTTTATTTACGATGGTGTTTAAGAGTAAATAACAATCAATTCAAATGAATTTCAGACTGATAAACAAAATATAGGAGATACATAAATGTTTGGTTTAGGAACAGTTATTAATGCTGCCGCAATTGTTATAGGCGGTATTATCGGAATGCTCTTCGGCAAATTAATACCTGAGAGGGTTCAGAAGTCGCTGCTGGCAGGCAACGGTGTGGTTGTTATCATAATCGGAATTGCGGGTGCAGTTTCTAAAATGCTGGTAGTAAATGGCGACGGATTTGACACCCAGAAATCCTTACTGCTGACCCTGGCGATTGCCCTGGGCACGATAGTAGGATCGGCAGTTAACCTTGAGAAGGGACTGGACAGGTTCGGCAACTGGCTTAAGGCCAAATCTAAAAGCTCCGATGATAACGGATTTACAGATGCATTTGTAGCGTCATCCTGCACCGTATGCATAGGTGCCATGGCGATTATGGGAGCGCTGAATGATGTTTTATACGGGGACATCTCTGTATTACTTCTTAAATCTATACTTGACCTTATCACGATATGCTCACTTACCTGTGCCATGGGCAAGGGATGTGTATTCTCGGCAATATCTGTTTTGGTATTCCAGGGGGTTATATCTGCCATAGCATATTTTATCAAACCGATCATGACAGACCTGGCTCTTACTGATCTGTCATTCGTAGGTTCGGTGCTTATATTTGTTGTAGGACTTAACCTGATAAGAGATAAGAAGATATCAGTGGTAAATATGCTTCCTTCTATAATTTTGGCTGTTGTATTCGCATATATTCCGGCACTAAATTAAACGGATAGTCTGCAAAAGTAATAAGTACTGAAACATACTGTAAAATAGCACGTTTTGCGGCAAAATCTTCTTACTTTCTCAGAAAAAATATGCTAAGATACTAACAAATGGCGATTATTACAGAAAGGAGTAAATGTGTTTAAAGTCGGCGATTTAGTAATTTATGGTAATTCTGGTGTCTGCAGAGTAATTGAGATCGGTAAGCCTCCGCTTAGCGGAATACCTGATGGACAGGACTATTACACTCTGGCTCCATATTATTCGGAGAAGAGCGTGATATTTACTCCTTGCGATAATGACAGGGTTGTTATGCGTCCGATTGTTTCACGGGACGAGGCACAGGAGCTGGTAAATAGTGTTTCCCAGATCGGCTGTCTTGTTATTACCGATGAAAAGAAACGTGAAGATTGTTACAAGGAAGTAATAAGATCGGGCGATCCTAGAAAGTTTGTCAGCATAATCAAGACTATTCATGTCAGAAAACAGCAGAGACTTTCTGAAGGCAAGAAGGTTACTGCCAGTGATGAGAAGTATTTCCAGATGGCAGAAGAGAAGCTATACGGCGAATTAGCGATAGCTCTGAATATAGAAAAGAATACTGTCCGTGATTATTTATTCGGATGCGTTGAGTAACGGATTGGTGAAAATGCATTTGTATAGGGCAGTAAGAGATGCATCATCTGCTGATGGTATATCAAAATGCTGCTGAGGCAGCGGCGCCAGGCGTACAAAATATGCCAGGCGCGTCTTTTGTTGTGCAAATTAACACAAAAATATTGTCGATTGTCTCACTTTTGTACAAGTTTCAGTTCGTGATAGACAATATGTTTTTTTTCATATACAATACTCGTGTTTGTTAAAAAAATATTTTTTAATGGAGGATATAAAATGGAAGGTCTCGATAAAGAACTTTATTTTACTCTGGAAGAGGAATTCCAGGGTGAGAAGATTGAAGCCATCTACAGAAGAGCCCGTAAGCCTGTTGCTAACCAGGATGATATCGACTTATCTAAGTCAGATGATCCTATGGCAAGAATGGGACAGGGATTCTGCCCGGCTTTCAATCAGAGAACCTACGAAGCTGCTCCTGGCATCACATGTATGCAGGATGTAGAAGTTGTACTTAGAGATGGATGCAAGATTTATACAGATATCTTTCTTCCAGCAAACTGCACAGAGAAGATTCCATGTATCGTATCATGGAGCTGGTTCGGAAAACGTCCTGGCGATGGTATGAGCGAATGGCAGATCATGGGTGTTCCACCTCACACAGTATCTAAGCTCGCTAAGTTCGAGTCATCTGACCCGGCTTACTGGTGCTATAAGGGATATGCTGTAGCTAACGTTGACGTTCGTGGTGCAGGACATTCAGAGGGCAACGTTCATATGTTCACACATCAGGACAGAGAAGACGGATATGACTTCGTAGAATGGCTTGCTCAGCAGGATTGGTGCAATGGTAAGATCGGTATGACAGGTAACTCAGGTGTTGCTATGCATCAGTGGGGTATCGCAGCTGAATGCCCACCACACCTTGCTTGTATCGCACCATGGGAGAGCACAACTGACCTTTATGCAGACTCTCTGTATGAAGGTGGTATTCCAGCTCTTTCATTCAACGAGTTCATCGCTGCTCAGGTTACAGGTCTCGGCGGAGTAGATGATCAGGTTGCTATGGCACGTAAGTACCCATTCCGTAATGGATACTGGAATGACAAGTGCGCTGATTTCTCTAAGGTTAGGATCCCTGTATATCAGACAGCTGGTTGGTCACATTTCCACCTTCCAGGATCATCAAGAGCTTATATCAGATGTAAATCAAAGCTTAAATGGTTCAGAGCACACAGAGATTTCGAGTGGCCAGATACATATGATCCACAGAACATTGCTGACCTTAATCTCTTCTATGATCGTTACCTTAAGGGTATCCATAATGGCTGGGAGATGACACCTAAGGTTCGTATCGACGTTATGGACGTTATGGATCATGATTATCAGGCAAGACGTGCTGAGAATGAATGGCCTCTTAAGAGAACAGAGTTCAGAAAGTATTATCTTGATGCTTCTACAATGTCAATGCAGGATACACCTGTTGCAGTTGAATCATCAGTTTCATACAATGGTGAGACAGCTGAGGATGGCTACATCGACAGAGTAGAATTCGATATGGAATTCAAAGAGGATACAGAACTTACAGGTTATATGTGGCTGCATCTCTGGGTATCATGCGATGGCTATGATGACATGGACATGATGGTTAATATCCAGAAGGCAGACAGCGAAGGCAACTGGTTACCATGGACAACTCTTAATGAGCCACATCCAGGTGCTTGGGGCAAGATGAGAGTATCTCGTCGTGAGCTGTGGCCAGAAGAGATGAAGAAGTACAAACTGAAAGGACAGGAGTACTGGCCAGTACAGAAGAACACCAGCGAGCAGAAGCTTGCTGAGGGCGAGATCGTTCCAGTTGATATCGCTATCGTTCCTTCATCACGTTTCTGGCACAAGGGTCAGAAGCTCCGTATCCAGATCGCTGGCAACTATATCCGTGAGGGATGGTTCGAGCCACTTAGCTGGGATGTTGATAACAAGGGCAAGCACATTATCCATACTGGTGGACAGTATGATTCATGGCTGCAGGTTCCATACATTCCTCCTAAATTCGAAACAGACGGACATGTATACAGATAAATGCTTATTAACAGCATAAATTATTATGGCAGGGAGTTTTACGCAAGTAACTCCCTGCTTGACTTTGGGTATTTTTTTTGATAAAATGCGACGGTTGTGAGCCGCAACTTAAAGGTAGGACACTCCGACCTCTTTTCAGTTGCAGGCGATTAAATTATAGGAGGATATTTATTATGATTACATCAGAAATCAAGGCTCAGCTTGCTAAAGAATATGGCAAGAATGAAGCAGACACAGGTTGTGTTGAAGTACAGGTTGCTATTCTGTCATACAGAATTAAGGAACTTACAGAGCATCTTAAGACTCATCCTAAGGATCATCATTCAAGAAGAGGTCTTCTTAAGATGGTAGGTAGAAGAAGAGGTCTTCTTGACTACATGAAGAAGAGAGATATCGAAGGCTATCGTCAGTTAATCGAGAAATTAGGAATCAGAAAATAATTGATTTTTTAACAGGCTTTAGGGAATATTTCCTTAAAGTCTGTTTGTATATTGTGGCATTCGCCGAGAAGTAGAAGAAGGAGAGAAAAATGAGTAAAGAATTTAAAACATTTGAAATGCAGCTCGCAGGCAGAACATTGCGTGCCGATATCGGACGTGTTGCTGCACAGGCTAATGGAGCAGTACTTCTGCATTACGGAGATACAGTTGTACTGTCAACAGCTACTGCATCAGAGAAGCCTAGGGACGGAATTGATTTCTTCCCATTGAGTGTAGACTTCGAAGAGAAGATGTATTCTGTCGGCAAGATTCCGGGAGGATTCACAAGAAGAGAGGGTCGTCCATCAGAAAATGCTATCTTAACAAGCCGTGTTATTGACAGACCTATGCGTCCTTTATTCCCTAAGGATTACAGAAATGATGTAGTTCTCAATAACCTTGTTATGAGCGTTGATCCTGACTGCTCACCAGAACTTACAGCTATGTTAGGTTCTGCACTTGCTACATGCATTTCAGATATTCCATTTGACGGTCCTGTTGCAATGACACAGATGGGCCTGGTTGATGGAGAGTTAGTATATAATCCGACAGAAGCTCAGAAGCAGGTAACTGATCTTACTCTTACTGTTGCTTCAACACCTGAGAAGGTCATCATGATCGAAGCAGGAGCTAAGGAAGTTCCAGAAGATAAGATGATCGAGGCCATCTATAAGGCACATGAATTAAACTGCGAGGTTAATAAGTTCTTCGCACAGATCATTGCCGAGGTTGGCAAGGAAAAGCATGAATACGAGAGACATATTATTCCTGAAGAGGTAACAGCGGCAATCGTTGAACTGGTTCCTCAGGAAGAGATGGAGAAGGCTGTATTTGCTGATGAAAAGCAGGTAAGAGATGCCAATATTTCAGCAATCAAGGACATGCTTAATGAAAAATTTGCTGAGGAACATGAGGATTACATTCCTTATATTGATGAGGCTGTTTATGCATATCAGAAGAAGACAGTTCGTAAGATGATTCTGAAGGATCACAAGCGTCCGGATGGCCGTGCTATTGATCAGATCAGACCACTGTCAGCTGAGATTGATATTCTTCCTAGAGCACATGGTTCAGGTATGTTCACGAGAGGACAGACACAGATCATGACAGCTACAACCCTCGGACCTCTGTCAGATGCACAGAAGATAGATGGTCTTGATGAGAATATCGTAAGCAAGAGATATATGCATCAGTACAACTTCCCAGGATATTCAGTTGGAGAGGCTAAGCCTAACAGATCACCTGGACGTAGAGAGATCGGACATGGTGCATTAGCAGAGAGAGCGCTGCTTCCTGTAATTCCATCAGAGACAGAGTTTCCATATGCACTTCGTCTTGTATCAGAAACATTTGAATCAAACGGATCCACAAGCCAGGCCTCAGTATGTGCATCAACACTGTCACTTATGGCTGCAGGCGTTCCTATTAAGAGACCTGTTGCAGGTATCTCATGCGGTCTGGTAACAGGCGAGACAGATGATGACTACCTGATTCTTACAGATATCCAGGGTCTTGAGGACTTCTTCGGAGACATGGACTTCAAGGTAGCAGGTACTGATGTTGGTATCACAGCCATCCAGATGGATATTAAGATTCATGGTCTTACAAGAGAGATTGTTGAAGGCGCTATTGCAAGAGCTAAGCAGGCTAGAACATATATTCTTCATGAAGTTATGCTTCCTGTTATCTCAGAGCCTCGTAAGGAACTGAGTGTATATGCTCCTAAGATCATCAGCATTCAGATCGATCCAGAGAAGATCGGTGAAGTTGTTGGTAAGCAGGGTAAGGTTATCAATGAGATCATCGCAAGAACAGGCGTTAAGATCGATATTGATGACAATGGAATGGTATCAATCTGCGGTGTAGATAAGGCTAAACTCGAAGAAGCTAAGGAAATGATCAATACCATCGTTTCAGACTTCGAAGAGGGCAAAATCTACGAAGGCAAGGTAGTATCAATCAAGGAATTCGGCGCATTCCTCGAGTTCGCTCCAGGCAAGGAAGGTATGGTTCATATCTCTAAGATTGCTAAAGAGAGAATCAAATGCGTTGAGGATGTTCTTACACTCGGCGATGTTGTTAAGGCTAAATGCATGGGTCCTGATAAGATGGGTCGTGTAAGCTTCAGCATCAAGGATGCTAAGGAAGATGGTGCTGGCAAGAAAGCCTCTGCAGAGGAAGCATAAATATAAAGTGCTGTGATTATTTGAAATGTAAATGATACATGGGGCTGCGAGTTACTACGAGAAAACAATCAGCGAAGGCGTTTTCGAGTAGTGATCTCGCAGCCCCATGTTTGTAGAACAGAGAACTTCTTATCAATCATTAGCTTTCATGGCTTCGACCATGTCGGTCTTGTTGATAGGCCGCTTCATTATGAGATCTACGAGAAGCGTGAATACAACGGAGATTGCTAGGGCGATGATATAGCTCAGCGGCTTAATCTCTCGGCCGAACATGATATGGTTTACCTCGATTGTTTTCACAACAACGCTGTGCAGCCATATACCCAGCACGAGCCCCACCAGGGCGCCCAGGAAGCTTAATATATTTGTTTCACGGAATATATAATTCTGGGTTTCTGACTTGTAGAATCCCAGCACCCGTAAGGTTGCCAGCTCCTTCCTGCGTTCGCAGATATTTACGTTAATGAGGTTATAGAGCACAACTATACATAATAATCCCGCAGCTATAATAAGCACATATATTACGCCATTTATGCTCTGAATGCTGTCGGAAAATGTATCCTTAAGACTTGCAACTGAGCGGCCGTATAATATATGCAAGCTGGCCATAATCTTGGAAGTCGCTTCATTTGCCAGCTCAAGTATGGTATCTGAATCAGCATTTTCCTCGGCTGTCAATTTGCATAGCAGATTAGTATATTCAGGCTCGCTTGAGAAGCATGCTGTATATGTCTTAGGGGTCAGATATGCATATGAAGATACATAATTTTCTGTAATTGCTGAAACCGTAATTGTAGCCTGGTGTCCTTCTGAGTCCTCAAGCGTTACACTGTCGCCGATATTTATACCCATTTCTTCACATAATTTTTCAGTAAGGACTATGCTGTCATCTGAAAGCATGATACTGTCATGACCACTTCGTGTACGCAGTGTGGTAAAATCAGCAAATTTCTCAGTATCCTGTGGGACGAAGATATTGATCTCCTGCTTTTCCTTTCCGTAATATACCTTGCCGGTTTCCTGTGAAACTGACAGGTATTCACTTATAATATCCTTATCATTAATAGTATGATTTAGAGATTCGTCGCTGGTCAGGGAATCCTCTTCATCCATGGCAAATATCAGATCATATTTGTCTATCTGTCCGTATTGTTTGTCGATGATATCATTTACCGAGTCTTTAATACCAAAGCCTGTAAGCAGCAGGGCGGAGCATCCGGCGACACCTATAATAGTCATGATGAAACGCTTCTTATAACGGAACAGGTTGCGGGCTGTAACCTTGTGGGTGAATGACATCCTGCGCCAGATAAAGCCTATATGCTCCAGCCAGATGCGTTTGCCGGGAGCAGGGGACTTAGGAAGCATCAGTATCGCAGGCATAGAGCGAAATTCACTCCAGCATGACCAGAGAGTCGCGAGAAGTATACTTACGATCGTAACAGGTGCAACCCATGCCACTATATCCCCGCGGATAGGCGTGGAGATGGCTGGCAGCGTATACATCATAGAATAAGCCGAGTTAATGGCATAAGGGAAGATTCTGAATCCGACTCCGAAGCCCAGGATGCAGCCAAGTACTGATGCGCTGATGCTAAATAACATATATTCGAATATTATCTGTCCGTTTGAATATCCGAGAGCCTTAAGGGTTCCTATCTGAAGGCGCTTTTCCTCAATCAGACGGGACATTGTAGTAAGAGCAACCAGAAGCGCAACAACGAAGAAGAATACAGGGAAGATCTTGGCCAGGGCTGAGACCTTGCCTACGTTGCTGGAATAGCTATTATATCCTGTCAGGTCGTCCCTGGTTCTTATCATCCATGCGGAATCATCTATGCTGTCCAGGTAATCATTGGCCTCGTCTAATTGATCTTCAAGACGGGATAAAAGTTCCGTTGCGCTCTCATAGGAATCAGGAGTTTGCAGAGTGGTTTCATCACTAATTGTATCTGCAAGAGAACTGCCTAAAGCAGTTAGAATATCTGAAACTTCTTTATTTTGCTGTTTTCTTACAGTGAGATCATCGGACTGCGCATTTTGAATGTCCGCCACAGAGCTGATGGTATCGATAAGCTCTGTCAGTTCATCTATGGTATCCTGAGCAGAGGATTTCAGATCATTTGCACGCAGAGCCACTCTCTCATCAGATATGGATTTTATTTCATCGGTTACATCGGAGATAAGATCGTTGTATTCATCTTCAAATGTATTTAATTCCAGCGCACCGCTGACAGTCATAAAAATATCTGTATAGAAATCACATGTGAAGGCAGATCTTCTTGTATATACATTAAGATTAATTGTTCCTGAGCCGATATTTGAAGAATCGCCCTCAATGGATATGCATAACGGACTCTGACATATGCCCACAACGGTAAGCGTTGTATCTGCCATATAGCCCTCAAGAGTATCATAATTGGTATTGGCCTCCGAGAGCGTGAGCATGTCTCCGATCGAAACGCCTTCGCCAGAATATTTGCCGAAGACAGATTCGATGATACATTCAGAATCATTTTCCGGAAGGCGTCCCTCTATCAGATTGAGCTTGTTTATCTCTGTATCTGAGGTGTCATCAAGGATACCATATACCCTGGAGGTGAAATCAGAGCCGTCTTCCTGGTTTAGCACCATGTCTAATACTACTGCGCCCTGAGCTGCCTCGGTTCTATCCAGCGATTCTATAGATTCCAGATCATCCTCAGTGAGGCCTATGGTGGATTTTACATCTATATCATAGAGACTGTAATCATCTATATATTTGTCAGCTGTGTCATACATATCAGGCGAGGCCGCCGCAAGTCCTGACATGAAGCCAGCACCCAATGCCACGATGAACATTATGGATATGAATCTGTTGAGGCTGTTTTTTATGCCCCTTGCAATATTTTTAATTCTTGTGATCTTCATATGATTCCCTGCTGATTTACCATTCTATTTCATCTACCGGCATAGGTGAGGTATTAACTTCGTTGGAGATCGCCTTGCCGCTTCTGATTCTTATAACTCTGTTTGCGATCTGGGTAAGGGCGCTGTTATGGGTGATGATTACAACCGTTTTGCCTGTTTGCTTGCAGATATCCTGAAGAAGCTTTAGTACAGCCTTACCAGTGTTGTAGTCAAGGGCTCCGGTTGGTTCATCGCAGAGAATCATCTTAGGATTTTTGGCAATAGCACGTGCGATAGAAACACGCTGCTGCTCGCCGCCTGATAATTGTCCGGGGAAGTTGTTGAGCCTTTCTGACAGGCCGACATCGCCTAAGACAGCGGCAGCATCCAGACTATCCTTGCAAATTTCAGCGGCCAGCTCGACATTTTCGAGAGCCGTGAGATTTTGAACCAGATTGTAGAACTGAAATACGAATCCTACATCATTTTCGTCTGAATTCAGTGAGCTGCCTTGAATTAAGCTTGGTAATATCACGGCCATCCAGTGTTACCTGTCCGGATGTTGCAGTATCCATTCCGCCGAGAATATTAAGAAGAGTAGTCTTGCCAGCACCCGAATGTCCGACCATAACACATAGTTCTCCCTGTTCAATCGTGAAGCTCATGCCATCCAGCGCATGAATTTCATTCGAGCCTGATTTGTAGATCTTATAAACATCTTTAAATTCGATATATGACATAAATAATGCTCCTTATTGCCGTCAATATTTATACACACTGTTATGCTTCTGTAAGCGTGCCGGGACTGCACGCCGAGGTTCACGGCACGCTTACGAAGTCATTGCTGGTTAATTAAACTGCATTTGATTCGTTATAAGTTCGATATATGTTGTCGGCAAATGCTGAAGCAAAATTGATTTGCCGAGTTCAAAATCATTATCCCTTATTTTGTTATATATTTGATATAACGGATAGAAATCGCTATCTTCTGACAGGGAAGAATCTGAGATGTCCAATCCTGACAGGTCAATATTTGTTGATGATGAATTGGACGTATCCTCGCTTGCCCTGTCAGATTCTGTATCAGATGAAGAGGATGACAATAAGCTGCTGAGCTCATCATCTGAATACTGATCCATAGCATCTATCAGTTTATCTGAAATCATCAGCATCAGTTCATATGAAGTGATTCCATCTTCATCAAGACCTGCGGATGTAAGGGAATGCCTGTCACAATAATATGAACTAAGAGAAGGCGCCAGCTCACTAAGAATGCTGGTATAACGCTGAACATCTTCATATAAGCTATCATCAACGACAGAAAGAGTGATATCGGTTCCGGCTCTTACATAATTCCAGTCAGGAAGTGGCACCATAGGAACGATGTCACAAGGATTTATAAAATTGAAGATATTATCGTATTCGTTTTCTAATGTATCTGATTTGACTGTCGCAGCTGCGGCATAGGTATAGACATATACATTGTCGCTGCCGCAATATTCATCCACAAGAACTCCCAGCAGGTTGGCACAGGATCCGCCCCGGCTGTGGCCGCATATGATAATATCAGCATCAGAATATTCGTCGATATAGTCCTTTAATGTAAGAAGAATATCCTCGGCACTGAATAAAAATCCATCGGCAAATGCTGAATCGTCACTATGAGACGAACTGATATTGAAATTAGAATACCACTCACCGCCATTAGTTCCGCGGATAGACACAACCAGCGCCTCAGTAGGGCTCATATCGCATACAACTGTGCCATATCCAATCGTATATGCACAGGTATCAGCCGGGTCAGATGAATCCTTGTCATAATTATTCTGAGCCAGAATATCAAGTGAAGATGATGCAAATAGAATATCAGTATTTTCCTTGCTGTTTCCAGAACTAAGAGCAAGAAGCTGAAGTGCCAGAGTAGAAGACACCTCGGCTGAATCCGCAGGGAGCATCAAAGTGCCCACCTGGTAGCCGCTGACGCCTGATGAGTAGGCAGACAAACCCGCGGATTCCCCGGCTTCAGAGGCAAGAGCAGCGAAGCCAGCTGCTGCAGCGACGGTAACGCTCAATGAAACGCAAATTATTGATTTTAATATTTTTTCTTTATTCATATGTTTTAATTCATGATGATGTCTCAGACAAACCGATAGTGATGCGAAAATTGAGAGTGAGCTCCAGTGCCGGGACGGCGCAGTTCCCTGCGAGAAAACAATCAGCGAAGGCGTTTTCGAGCAGGGACTGCACGCCGAGGTTCACGGCACGGAGCGGCTCAATATGCTAAAAACTAGAGTTTGCTTGACCAGATGTTAATTAATTCAAATCATTTATTTGCACCTCATAATACAATCTAAAATTTGAAATGGCAAGCATAGCAGTACGCGCAATTGATAATGTCAATCAATCAGCAGATAATGAAGTAAATTAAGTCATTGATTGTTCAGCACACTGAGAAATCAATGAAAAGTCAGCTGAAACTTACCCCTGCTGAAGGTTGAAGAAGCACGAAAAAGATAGTAAACTAATATTTCTAGCAATGATATAAACGAACTGTTTTGGAGGACGCATTTGGCATCAGGAAAATCAACTTCAAAATCAAATAATACAACAAAATATAATAAAAAGCAGATTGATAAAAACAGAAAGAATGCGCAGAAAACATCTGCTAAATCCGCATCGAAGACTTCGAAAAAGAGCACAGAGAAGAACCTGACAGAATTCGAGCCAAGAAGAAGGGGACTTAGTCTCACTGTGGCTATTATTCTGGGCTTATTTTTTGCGCTTATATTAGAGCTGTGTAATTTTGATGTGCTGGGTAAGGTAGGCGGATGGGTCAAATATGCTGAATTCGGCTTATTTGGCGCCATGGCATATGTCTTTCCGATAGGCCTTCTGATGCTTTTCATAGTATCTTCATTTGAGAACAGCCGCTTCAGATATATTTTCTCGGGAGTAGTATTGTTCTTGTTCTTGTGCACATTTGCCCATCTCGTGTCATCGCTATCTCTTAATAACAGGGACGTTCTCTCGTATTTTGATACCTGCGGAAATGGTTTGAATGGCGGCGGTATAATAGGCGGCGCCATAGCCCTCCTTCTATATATGCTTCTGTCTGAAACCGGCGCGATTATTATATCTGTGCTGGTGATGCTGGTATGCATATTCTTCATTGCGGAGGATCTTATTCTGGATATTATCTCGGGAATCCTTTATACGGACGATGACTATGACGATGACGAGGATGAAGAACAAGACAGCAGACCACGAAGAAATAACAAGTCCCGCCATGAAGATGAAGACGAATATTATGAAAACAGGAAGTCTGGAAGAAGGCGTGAGCAGGATCCATATCCTGAGCAGCGGGAAGAAAGAAATGCCAGAAAACAGGCTGCCAGAAGACGCCGGGATGATGAAGATTATTATGACGAAAGGGAACATTATCCACGAAGGGGTAATTATTACAATGAATATGGAGAGCGTATTGAAGATACCAGCGACGGCACTGTAATACGAATCGTAAGGACGAAGAATAGAAGAGGCAGAGTAAAATCCACCGAGCTTATAAGGACCACGAGGAAGGCTGCTCCGACCAGAGACGGCGCGGATTTGGTAAGATCAGGCAGGAAGGTAAGAGGCATCAGCAACAACACGGCACTTCTTCCCGTACCTGAAAATGAAGATGAAGTAAGACAGATCAGAAGAGGTAACGGCTCAAGAAAGAAATCGTCTGCAGATAAGCAAATGCCTCTTCCAACCTTTATTGACGATCAGCCGTCTAAATCTGAGAGCCTCACAGATGTCACCGGTCCAATAAAGGCTCTGAGACAGATGGAACTCTCAGATGTAATGGATCTTAATGATGAGAGCAGCTACTTGGGCTCTGATGATACCTTATCAGAGCCGAGAGCAAGAAAGAAAAGTGCCCCTGCGGAATTTAATGATCTGGAATTCAATAATAAGGAAGCCAGGGTAACATCAGTAAGGCAGGCCGCTGTAAATAGAAGAATCAGGGATGCCAAGCCGGTTAAGGAAAGCAAGCAGGAGATAGCCGCCAGACGAGCAGCCGAAGTTAAGGGCGGTGCATCTGACATGACATCATCAGGCAGTGCGACCAGTCCTGATCTGAATCCTGCAGGTAGAAAAACAAGAGATGAAGGAGTGCAGAAGGTTAAGACCGGTTCTTCGAATGAGCTGGCGTATTTTGCGCCGCCGCTAGAGCTCCTGTCAGTGCCTAAGAGAGGCAATAGAACATCAGACGAAGAGCTGGCGAAGATTGCCATGAAGCTGAAGGATACCCTGGAATACTTTGGCGTCCGCGTAGAGGTCGTAAATATTCAGGCAGGCCCGTCGGTAACCAGATTCGAGCTGCAGCCGGAGCTGGGAACCAGAGTAAATAAGATCACGTCTCTGGCTGACGATCTGAAGCTGAATCTGGGCGTAACCGAGATCAGAATTGAAGCCCCTATCCCGGGCCGTCAGGCTGTGGGTATCGAGATTCCTAATAAGATCCGTCAGACCGTATACATGAGAGAGCTCCTTGAGTCTCCAGATCTGATAAACCATAAGTCTAAGATTGCATTTGCCGCCGGTAAGGATATCTCGGGCAATGTAGTTGTTGCGGATATTGCCAAGATGCCCCACCTTCTCGTTGCAGGTACGACGGGATCAGGTAAGTCAGTATTCCTGAATACAATACTTATGACGATTCTCTATAGGGCTAAGCCATCTGAGGTAGGACTTATCATAGTCGACCCGAAGAAGGTTGAGTTCGGTATCTATCAGGGAATACCTCATCTGATGAAGGACGTTGTTACTGACCCGGGACAGGCTGTAAGCACCCTGAGATGGGCCGTTAATGAGATGACCAACAGATATCAGCGTATGCAGATGTCGGCCGTAAGGGATTTCAAGTCATATAACGAAAAGGTAGAGAAGGGAACCGTCAGCAAGAGTGAGGAAAATCCTCGCAAGATGAATCAGATTGTGATTATCATCGATGAGCTGGCAGACCTTATGATGGTGGCCAAGAAGGAGGCGGAGTCGCTGATATGCCGTCTGGCTCAGCTGGCCAGAGCAGCGGGAATCCATCTCGTTATAGCTACCCAGAGACCGTCTGTTGATGTTGTGACAGGTCTTATTAAGGCAAATATCCCGGGAAGAGTTGCGCTGCTGGTTTCATCTCAGATTGATTCAAGAACCATCATTGACATGCCGGGCGCAGAAAAGCTCCTGGGTAATGGTGATATGCTGTTCTATCCGACAGGATATGTAAAACCGCTCAGAGTCCAGGGAGCCTTCGTATCAGACGATGAGATCCAGGAGACAGTGGATTTCTTAATAGACAACAACCATCATAATTATTTCGAGGCTGAATCTAAAGAGATAGAGAAGTTCCAGAATTCCCAGGGCGATGAGAGCTCTTCATCTGAGGATTCAGGCAGTGAGGGATCCAGCAAATATGACGACTGCTTCTATGAGGCTGGCAGGATGTGCATAGAGATGGGTAAGGCGTCATCGTCTATGCTTCAGAGGAGATTCAATCTGGGATTTAACCGTGCTGCCAGAATTATCGATCAGCTGGAGGAATTCGGTGCCGTAGGTCCGCAGAATGGTGCCAAGCCTAGACAGATATTAGTAGATGAGATGACATTTGAACAAATGTATCAGGACAAGGTAAAGGGGAACTAGAGAATAGATGCAATATGCAGATGTAATAGTTGACATCTCACATGAGACAGTAGACAAACCATTTGAATATATTATTCCGGACGACCTGGCAGCAGACATAAGATGCGGCAGTCAGGTTATAATTCCCTTTGGGAAGGGCTCTCGCAAGATCAAGGGATTTGTGATCAATATAAAGAATAAACCCGGCATTGACGAGAGCAGGCTTAAGGCGATAGATTCAATCGTTAAGAACAGTAAGACCTTGGAATCTGACATGATAGAGCTGGCATGGTTTATTAAGACTAACTATGGCTCTACCATGAATCAGGCACTTAAAATCGTACTGCCGGTTAAGAAAGCCTCCGCACCTGTTAAGGAAAAATATATTGTATCATGTGATGATGAAGCTAAGCTCAGACAGGCCCTTGAAAAATATTCAAAGGACAGAAGAACCGTGGCTAAGTACCGTCTGCTTAAGGAAATATCACAGGAACGGATCCTTCCTTACTCCATGGTCAGAGATAAGCTTAATATCTCTCCGTCGACCCTTAAGAGCCTTGCAAATGAAAGCCTTATCTGCGTCGATGTTAAGGAAAATCTGCGGGATGTGGTAGCTGTCAAGGATAAGAGACCTTATGAGATCAAGCTTAACGAAGAGCAGGCTTATGTGGCAAATGATATATGGAACCGCTTCGTTCAAAAGGACAGAAGGCCGTCACTTATATGCGGCGTCACAGGCTCAGGAAAAACAGAGATATACATAGATCTGATAGACAGGATGATCAGGGAAGGCAAGCAGGCAGTCGTCCTGATCCCGGAGATAGCTCTTACATATCAGACGGTTATCAGATTCTATAGGAAGTTTGGAGACAGAATATCTGTTGTTAATTCACGACTGACACCTGCCCAGAAGCATGATCAGCTGGAGAAGGCCAGAAAGGGTCAGGTGGATATTATAATAGGACCCCGTTCTGCTTTGTTTACGCCGTTTAAGAATCTGGGAATAATAATCATTGACGAAGAGCATGAGGGTACATATAAGAATGAAACCTCACCCAGATATCATTCAAGAGAGGTGGCAGTAAGGCTGGCACAGATCAAGGATGCTATCGTGGTAATGGGATCTGCAACACCATCGGTGGAGTCTTATTATAAGGCGGAACAGAATATTTACCAGCTGTATAACATCGGAAGAAGGGCCTCGGGGGCGCGGCTTCCTGATGTAGAGATCGTGGATCTGAGAGACGAGCTGGCGGTCGGTAACAGATCAATTATCAGCCGACGTCTGCATGAGCTTATAAGCGACAGACTGAGTAAGCAGGAGCAGATAATATTGTTTATCAACCGCAGGGCTTATCAGAGCTTTGTATCTTGCAGAAGCTGCGGTGCTGCTTTAAAATGTCCTCATTGTGACGTATCGCTTAAATATCATAAAAATGGCAAGCTCATTTGCCACTATTGCGGCTATGAGATGCCCATGGTTAAGACATGTCCTTCCTGCGGCTCTAAGTATATAGGCACATTTGGCGCCGGAACTCAGAAGGTAGAAGAAGAGATAAATCACCTGTTTCCAGATGCGGCGACGCTTCGCATGGATATGGATACGACCCGAGAGAAGGACGGACACGAGAAGATATTGTCAGCATTTGCCAATCATGAGGCTGATATTCTCATAGGTACGCAGATGATCGTGAAGGGACATGATTTTGCCAATGTGACACTGGTGGGAATATTGGCAGCGGATCTGTCTCTTTATTCAGGCGGATATATGGCGGCTGAGAGGACATTTCAATTGCTTACGCAGGCAGCAGGACGCGCAGGAAGGGGAAGCAAGGAAGGAAATGTCATAATCCAGACATATTCGCCGGAGAACTATGCCGTGAGCCTGGGAGCAGCTCAGGATTATAAGGCATTTTATAATTTTGAGACATCATATAGAAAGCTCATGGGGTATCCGCCATTTATGAATATCCTGGCTATCCTGGTAAGCTGTGAGATAGAGAAGCTGCTGGATGATATATGCATGCGGCTGAGCCATGTGATAGATGCGGCTATCGCCGGGCATGAGAATATGGTTAAGATAGGTCCTTCGCAGGCACCGATTGCCAAGATACAGGACAGATACAGGAAAATTATATATGTTAAGGCACCGAAATATGCCGAATTAACATTAGTTAAAGACTCTGTCGAGGAATATATGAATAATAATCCGGACAGTAGGATACAGATAACATTTGATTTTTCATTGAATAATGAACAGGAGATTTAAGAGATGGCTATTAGAACTATAAGGACAGCAGGGGATCCGATTTTACGTAAGAATTCAAAACCTGTTAAGGAAATGACGACGAGAACTCAGGAATTGATAGGTGATATGATTGACACCATGCATGAAGCTGACGGCGTGGGTCTGGCAGCAGTGCAGGTGGGAATACTTAAGCGTATCGCAGTAATATGTGTACCTGATCCTTATACAGACGAAACTCCGGAAGAAGAGATAAATGATATGACACATTCATTTGATGAGGATATCGTAATGATTAATCCTACATGGAAGACAGTTGACGATACTACTCAGACAGGAAATGAAGGCTGCCTGTCTGTCCCTGGTAAATACGGAACGGTTACGAGACCTGATCATATCATTCTGCATGCATATGATGAAAATATGCAGGAATATGATCTGGAGGCAATGGGTCTGCTGGCGAGGGCTATATGCCATGAGTGCGATCATCTGGATGGAATACTCTATACTGATAAGGTAGAGGGTGATATTTATGACAATTCGGATGATGAAGAATACGAAGAGGTTGAAGAATGAGGATAATTTTTATGGGAACGCCGCAGATAGCGGTTCCTGCATTAGAAGCGCTGATCAATTCAAGACATGAGGTCATAGCGGTCATTACCCAGCCAGATCAAAAGAGCGGCAGAGGCATGAGCGTTAAGTTCTCGCCTGTGAAGGAGATCGCCGTAAAATATGGTATTGAATGTCTGCAGCCTGAGTCTATCAGTGATGAATCAGTGCTTGATATGTTAGAGCAAATGAATGCCGATATATATGCAGTGGCAGCATATGCGCAGAAGATTCCTAACAGACTCCTGGAGATGGCGCCATTCGGCTGCATTAATCTGCATCCTTCGCTCCTTCCGAAATACAGAGGCTCAGGTCCGCTGAGGGGACCTATATTAAATGGAGACGAAGAGACCGGCGTTACGATAATGAAGCTGGTGGAGCAGTGGGATGCAGGCGACATCCTGATGCAGAGAGCATTTGCCATGGATCCTAAGGAAACATCTGAAACTCTTGAAGAAAAATGTAAGATCCTGGGAGCACAGATGATGCTTGAAACCATCGATGGGTTGGAAAACGGCTCCATAAAGCCGATTTCTCAGGATCCTGAGAAGGCTACATATCTGAAGCAGATTACTAAGGATGCAGGACTTATTGACTTTTGTCAGAGCGCCGTTCAGATAGAAAGGCAGATAAGGGCATGTATTCCATGGCCGTCAGCATTTACATATATGGATGGCAAGACCTTTAAGATTTGGGCAGCTGATGTATATGCAGGAGACTGTGCAAATGTTGATGCAGCATCTGCCGATATGGCCGCAGGCTCAGTTGCATATGTCGATAAGAAGAAGCTGCTGATAAAAACAGGAGAGGGATTTTTAGAGCCAACCGCTGTTCAGCTGGAAGGCAAGAAGAGAATGGCTATGAATGAATTCTTAAGAGGCAAGAAAATAGAGCAGGGATACCATTTTGGAAAATAAAAAGAATCTGAGAAATATCGTGCTTAATATGTTAAGTGCGACTCTTGAACAGGGACAGCTAAGTCACCTGGTGATCAATGATACATTTGCCGATGAGCAATTAACAGCTCAGGACAGGGCATTTATTAACAGAGTCTATTCAGGAACGCTGGAGAAGCTGGTTTATCTTGACTATGTTATCGAACAGTTCTCATCTGTAAAGCTTAAGAAAATGAAGCCTCTGGTAAGGAATATCCTGAGAATGAGCCTGTATCAGATGAAATTCATGGATTCTGTCCCTGATTATACATGTATAGATGAGGCTGTAAGATTAACGCGCAAGAGAGGCCTTGCAAATCTCACGGGATTTGTAAATGGCATTCTTAGGAATATACAGCGTGAATCAGATAAACTGGAGCTGCCAGATTATGTTAAGGCCTGCGCACCTAAATGGTTATACAATCTGGTTAGAGATCAATATGGCGCAGACGTAGCCGGGAGGTTCTTCGATGCAGTCCAGCAGACTGGCAGTGAGACGATTATAAGATTTAATCTTATTAAGGATACGCCTGAGCATATAATCAGTCTGCTTGAAGATGATGGCTGCAGGGTAAGGCATATAGAAGGCACGCAGAGCGCATATGCCATAAGCGGATTTGAGAAGCTTACAGGTCTGGCGGCATTTAAGCAGGGCTTGATAATCATGCAGGATATATCCTCCATGATGGCTGTGGAGCTGGCGTCGGACGGCAGGATCAAGAACGAGCTTACGATAGATGTCTGCGCTGCACCGGGAGGCAAGAGCCTCTATATGGCAGAAAAATATCCTGAGGCCAGGATCATTTCAAGAGATCTTACAGAATATAAGGTGGGCCTTATTAAGGGAAATATTAAGCGGCTGGGAATTAAAAATATAGAAACCCAGGTCTATGATGCAACGGTACAGGACAGATCAATGACCGGCAAGGCAGATATCGTGATAGCGGATCTTCCGTGTTCAGGTCTGGGCGTAATAAGACGAAAGCCAGATATTATGTACAGACTGAAGCCTGAGGATCTGACAGAGCTTATGCTGCTGCAGCGGAAAATATTAGAGACAGTCAAGCATTACGTAAAGCCTGGCGGAATATTAATGTTCAGCACCTGTACGATAAACAAGCAGGAAAATGCAGAAAACACACGCTGGTTCCTGGATAATAATCCTGATTTTGAATTAGAAATCGAGAGGCAGCTTATACCCGGAGCAGATGATTGTGATGGCTTCTATGCAGCCAGAATGAAGAAGATAAAATGAGCGAGAAAATAGATATAAAATCATTGCCTTTAGAGCAGTTAATAGAGATATTTGCACAGATGAATGAGCCTGCATTCAGAGCCAAACAGGTATTTGAATGGATGCATGTTCATCTTGTTACCAGCTTCGATGATATGAAGAATATCCCTAAGGCACTGAAGGAGAAGCTGTCTGCCGGTTGTGAGCTGCGCAATGTAACTAAGAGAAATGTGCTTATCTCACAGATCGATGGAACGAGAAAGTATCTCTTCGAATTAAATGACCATAACCTGATAGAAAGTGTCATGATGCGTTATAAGCATGGCAACAGTGTCTGCGTATCCAGCCAGGTAGGCTGTGCCATGGGCTGCAAATTCTGTGCCTCGACAATAGGCGGAATGATCAGAAATCTCACGGCCTCGGAGATACTCTCGCAGGTATATGAAATACAGAAGGATACAGGGGAAAGGGTGTCTAATATCGTCATAATGGGCATGGGTGAACCCATGACAAATTACGATAATGTGACCGCTTTTGTAAGGCTTATCAGCGCAGAAAATACCTTGCACATAAGCCAAAGAAATATTACAATATCAACATGCGGAATTGTTCCCGCTATAATTCGTTTGAGTAAAGAATCCTTAAAATGTACCTTGGCATTGTCTCTTCATGCACCTAATGATGAGATCAGGCGTACCATTATGCCCGTTGCCAATAAGTTCAGTATTAAGGATATTTTGCGTGCCTGCGATACTTATTTTAATGAGACAGGACGCAGAGTAACATTTGAATACTGCCTGATTGACGGAATAAATGACAAGGAAGCTCATGCAAGAGAACTGGCTTCACTTCTTAAAGGCAAGAATGCTCATGTAAATCTGATCCCCGTCAATCCAACACCTGAGAATAATTTCGGAGCAGCTAAGGAACATGATATAAATGTTTTCAAGAAGATACTCGAGGATGCAGGTGTTACAGCAACAAGACGCCGTGAGATGGGTCGTGATATCTCAGGGGCTTGCGGGCAGCTTGTTAGGAGGACGATTTGAAATCTTACGGAATAACTGATATCGGTTTGTCTAGAAAATACAATCAGGATTATACACTTGAGTGTGATGAGAGGATAGGCAATCTGGATAACCTGTATGTAGTATGTGATGGCCTGGGCGGACATAATGCAGGAGAATATGCTTCATCGACTGCGGCAGAGAATTTCTTCGATTTTGTGGAATTCTGCCCGTCTAAGATGCCATTGTCTATATTTAAAGAAGCTGTCCTTAAGACAAACAGGGTCGTATATGAGGCAGGAAGAGAACCTGCATATGAAGGAATGGCCTCGACGCTGGTGGGAGTCACTGTAGTTGATAATACCGCATATGTGGTTAATGTAGGCGACTCGAGAGCATATGTTATAGGACCTGACGATATCACCCAGATAACATGGGATCATTCTTATGTCGCAGAATTAGTCAGACAGGGACAGATCACCAAGGATGAAGCGAGATTTCATAAGAAAAATAATGTAATCACGAGAGCAATTGGCGCCGAGATGACGGTAAGACCTGACTTCTTCCAGGTGGCTCTCGAAGACGACGAAACTATTCTGATATGTTCAGATGGACTGTATAACATGGTTAGTGAGCTGACCATAAAATCTGTAATATGCTCACACAATTCATTGGAAGCCAAGGCCCACAGACTTATAGACCTGGCAAATGAAGCTGGCGGAAAAGATAATATTGCTGTAGTCTTAATTACCAAATAAGGAGTAGCGATGACAATCCAAAAAGGGATGTATATAGAAAATCGATACGAGATTCTGGGGAAGATTGGTTCCGGCGGAATGAGTGATGTCTATAAAGCCAGATGTCATAAGCTTAACCGCTATGTTGCAATTAAATTTCTTAAACCGGAATATTGTGAAGATAAAAACTTCGTTAAAAACTTTCAAATAGAAGCTCAGTCAGCGGCTGCACTTCTTCATCCGAATGTTGTAAGCGTATATGATGTTAATCAGGTCAGCGGTATTTATTATATCGTTATGGAGTATGTTGACGGAATTACGCTTAAGAAATATATCAATAGAAACGGAAGGCTCCCGATCAAGGAAGCTACCAGTATCGCGATACAGATCGCACAGGGCATAGATGCAGCCCATAATGCAAATATAATTCATAGAGACATCAAACCTCAGAATGTATTAATATCACGTGAAGGCAAGATAAAGGTTACGGATTTTGGCATTGCCAAGACCACCACTGCTAATACCATCAGTACAGATATATTAGGATCTGTTCAATACATTTCCCCGGAACAGGCCAGGGGCGGACAGATTGACAATAGAACAGATATCTATTCATTTGGTATCGTATATTATGAGATGATCACAGGTAAGCTTCCATTTGACGGGGAGTCAACTGTGTCGATTGCGCTTAAGCATATCCAGGAAAATGTTCCGCTGGCAGGAGATGTCGTTGACGGCGTACCTAACAGCGTTACCAGAATAATCGAGAAATGTACACAGAGAAAGCCGGACAGGAGATATCAGAAGGTATCATCGCTTCTGGCAGATCTTAAGACGTCGCTTATAACGCCGAATGAAGACTTCGTTATATTGGAGCCTGAGACGGCTGACTCAGCGACTGTTATTATGTCTGACGGTGATGCCGAGATCCTTAGAAGAGAAGGCAACAGGATGGCATCCAGATCAGAAGACAGATATCCTGTCAATAATAATTCTTCCTATAACAAGAATTCCAGGGAGCCGGCACGCAGCCGTCAATATCACGAGAAGGAACGCTATTACGATCATTATGATAATGACCGATATGAGGATGAACGTTACGATGATCGCGGTTATGACGATGACTATTACGATGACGAGTATTATGATAACCGCTACAGGCAGCCTGCCAAGCGCAAGAAAAAGTCCAATAAAGCCCTTGTAATATGCACAATATTGGCAGTTATAATTGTAGTGGTAGTTCTTGCTGTTGTTTGTTTTCAGCTATTTGGACGCAGCGGCTCTGGCAATGAACAGACAGAGACTACAGTCACAACCACAGCGGGAGTAGAGGTTCCGAGCGTTGTCGGCATGGAAGTAAGCAAGGCTCAGAGCCAGCTGGAGTCTGCGGGATATGTTGTTAAGATCAAATACGCCCACAGCGATTCTATTGCCAAGGAATATGTAATCGAGCAGTCTGTTAAGAGTGGAACACCGCTGGAGACAGGTGAAGAGGTAACCTTAACTGTAAGCTCAGGCCAGGAGACCATCAATCTGGCATCATATTCAGGCCAGGATGCAGCAACTGCCGAAGAGGCACTGAAGAAGCTGGGATTTACGACTAAGGTAACTGAAAAGTATGATGACACGGTAGAGGCAGGTAAGGTCATAGAGACTAGTCCTATCGCAGGATCTGATGTATCTAAGGATACCGTGGTAGAGATATTTGTAAGCTTGGGACCTGAGACCAAGACGGTATACGTTCCGAGCATCATAGGATATTCAGAGGAAAATGCACTCACACTGCTGAACAGCTATAACCTGAATGGTTATGTGGCTGCTTATGAAGAGAAGGCAGGCTGGGGCGGACTGGTAATCAGTCAGTATATCAGCGAGGGCGTAGAGGTCGATGAAGGCGGCTGGATCGGATTCGTAGTAGGTGTAGAACCTGCCACGGAGGCACCGACAGAAGCACCTACAGAGGCACCGACGGAAGCTCCGACGGAGGCACCTACAGAGGCACCGACAGAAGCACCTACAGAGACTACAGTAGCAGCGGATGCAGGATATTAATATAACTATTCAGAGTAAAGGATATATAAATGAACGGTAAGATAATCAAGGCTTTATCAGGCTTCTATTATGTAAAGGCTGATAACAAGAAGATCTATGAATGTAAGGCCAAGGGCACATTCAGAAATGAGGACATAACACCGCTGGTGGGTGATAATGTCAATATTGATATTATTGATGAGAATGCATGTGTGGGACATGTGGTAGAGATCCTGCCCCGTAAGAACAGCCTGATACGTCCGGCAGTGGCCAATGTTGATCAGGCTATGGTTGTATTTGCAGTAAGACAGCCTACCCCGAATCTCAGCATCCTGGACAGATTCCTGGTTCTCATGAAGAAGCAGGGAATAGAGACGATCATCGTGTTTAATAAGAAGGATCTGGCCAAGGTTGATGATGTCAAGAATCTTAAGAACATATATAAGAAATCAGGCTGTAAGGTATATTTTGTAACAGCTGGAACGGACAGGCCATCCCTGTCCAATCTTAAGATGCATTTAAGAGGCAAGATCACTGTTATGGCAGGCCCGTCAGGCGTAGGCAAGTCGACCATCCTGAACCTCATAGCAAGATCCGGCAATGAAGATGTGGCTGAGGTGGGCGCCATCAGCAGCAAGGTTGGAAGAGGCAAGCATACCACCAGACATAACGAGATATATACATTGAGAAATAGATATCAGATCGTCGATACACCAGGGTTCACATCTCTTCTGGTAAATGCAGATGACGTATCTCGTGAAGAACTTAAGAATTATTTCCCAGAATTTGCCCCTTATGAATGCAAATGTCCATTTAAGGACTGCGCGCATATTAAGGAGCGCGACTGCGCTGTAAGGAAGGCTGTAGATGAAGGCCAGATCGCGCAGAGCAGATATAATAGCTATAAGGCAATATATGAGGAACTTAAATCCCAGAAGAAATATTAAGTACCAAGTGACCAGCTGTCCTGAAACGGCAGCACGTACGACGTATTTTAAAGTCATCAGAAAGAGGCAGAAATATGAATATATTATCACCTTCTGTGCTGGCATGTGATTTTGCCAACATGGGTGAGCAGTTAAGAGAGATAACAGAAGCGGGAGCTAAATATGTACATTTAGATGTTATGGACGGATTATTTGTTCCGTCCATATCCTTTGGAATGCCGCTTATCAAATCAATAAGACCGGTTACGGATATTGTATTTGACGTGCATCTTATGATCAATGAGCCCATCAGATATATTGATGAGTTTAAGGCCTGCGGCGCTGACATCATCACCGTTCATTATGAGGCCTGCAGTGATGTGGCAGCAACGCTTAAGAAGATTCGTGAGGCAGGACTTAAGGCGGGATTGTCTATTAAGCCTAAGACGGATGTTGAGGTCTTAAGAGAATATCTGGGCTTATGCGATATGATTCTTCTGATGAGCGTCGAACCGGGATTTGGCGGACAGAAATTCATCGAAGGATCTGACAAGAAGGCAGCGGCCATCAGACAGATGATAAATGAATCTCCATATGATATAGATCTTGAAATCGATGGCGGCATCAATCTGGATAATGTCAAGACCGTGCTTGATGCCGGAGTCAATGTAATCGTGGCGGGAAGCGCGGTATTCAAGGATCCGTATGGCAATACTGAGAAGTTTATGAAGATCTTAAACGGCTGATATTTTTGTTGAAAAAATAATAATGAAGATGTAGCATATTTATCAATCTATAACTATTTGAAGTCAGCGGGATCTGCAATCTGTACTTCGAATAGTTATATCAGTTTAATTGAGGAAAGGAAGTTTTTCGTAATGGAAAAAGCTAATTTAGATTGGTCATCGTTAGGATTTAATTACATACCTACAAGCATGAGATATGTGATTAATTACAAGGACGGCGCATGGGATGAAGGCGGACTCGTAGCTGATCCTACCATCACAATGAGTGAATGCGCAGGTGTGCTGCAGTATTCACAGTCTTGCTTCGAAGGACTCAAGGCATATACAACAGCTGACGGACGGATTGTTACATTCCGACCTGACATGAATGCTGAGCGTATGATTGATTCGGCTGCACGTCTTGAGATGCCGGTACTTCCTAAAGAAAAATTCATGGAAGCTGTTGATCTGGTAGTAAGTGCCAATGCTGCATATGTTCCGCCATATGGAAGCGGCGCCACATTATATATCAGACCTTTTATGTTTGCTTCAGGACCTGTTATCGGCGTTAAGCCTGCACAGGAATATCAGTTCCGTATGTTCTGCACACCTGTTGGCCCATACTTCAAGGGCGGTGCTAAGCCTATCACTATCTGTGTAAGCGAGTTCGACCGTGCAGCACCTAATGGAACTGGACATATCAAGGCTGGACTTAACTATGCCATGAGCCTTCATGCTCATGAGGTTGCTCATGCAAATGGATTTGACGAGAATATGTTCCTTGATCCTGCTACACGTACTTATGTAGAGGAAACTGGCGGAGCAAACTTCATATTTATAACTAAGGATGGCAAGCTGGTTACACCTAAGTCTAATTCTATCCTTCCATCTATTACCAGAAGATCTCTTGTAGAGGTTGCTGAGAAATATCTGGGTCTTACAGTAGAGCACAGACCTGTCAGATTCGATGAGCTGGAATCATTCGAAGAATGTGGATTGTGCGGTACTGCCGCAGTTATCTCACCGGTTGGCCGTGTTGTCGCAGGTGACAAGATTATCTCATTCCCGGCCGGTATGCAGGAGATGGGACCTATTACCAAGAAGCTCTATGATACACTTACCGGTATCCAGCAGGGAACTATCGAGGCTCCGGCTGGCTGGATCCACGAGATCAAGGTTCAGTAAGATTTATATTTGGCTGATTATTATGAAATGCTGTTGTGCTGAAAAAGTGCGGCAGCATTTTTGTTATATGCTCAAGGCCTGTTCTTTTACGTGGCGTTTTCGTAGTTATGCTCAATAGTCTGTCTCTTTACGTGGTGCTTTCGTAGTTATGCTCAGGAGCCTGTCCATTTACACGGCCTGAAAGTACTAAGCTCAAAGCACATCCGGAAATACAAGGGCTCTCGTGCGGAACTCGCACGCTGAAGCGTGCTCAGACAGTCCTGAGCTCGAGCCCTATCCGGATGCACTTTTCGCTAAGTGCTTTCAGCCGATTGTGTAAAATGGACAAGCTCTTGAGCATAACAAAAAAGCTGCCGTATCATTTACGACAGCTTGAAATAACGTTTGCTTATCAGTCATCCAGATTAGTTATGAACATTGCATCACCGAAACTGAAAAATCTATACTTCTGCTCAACGGCTTCCTTGTAAGCATTCATGATGATCTCTCGTGAGCTGAGAGCACTTACCAGCATAAGAAGCGTTGACTCTGGCAGATGAAAATTAGTGATCAGACAGTCTGTGATCTTGAATTTATATCCCGGGTAGATGAAGATATCGGTCCAGCATGAACGGGCATGTATGTAACCCGTCTCATCAGCCAGCGTCTCAAGTGTACGGGTGGAAGTAGTGCCTACACATACGATGCGTCCACCGCTGCTTCTGACTGAGTTGATGATCTCGGCATTTTCCTCCGTGATCATGCACAGCTCAGAATGCATCTTATGATCCAGAACATTTTCTTCCTTAACAGGTCTGAATGTTCCGAGGCCTACATGAAGTGTGACATGCGCTATCTTGACACCCATGGCCTTAATCTCTTCCAGCAGTTCCGGAGTAAAATGAAGCCCTGCTGTAGGAGCAGCGGCAGATCCGTCGTGCTCAGCATATACAGTCTGGTATCTGTTCTTATCCTTAAGCTGATGAGTGATATATGGCGGCAGAGGCATCTGTCCTAATCTGTCCAGGATTTCCTCGAAGATCCCGTCAAATGAGAATCGTATGATTCTGTTGCCGTCAGGCAGCACCTCGATAATCTCGCCTGCCAGCTCTGCATCATCAGGATTGTCAGAGCCGAATATAAGCTTGCATCCGATACGAGCCTTCTTGCCAGGCTTAACGAGGCACTCCCAATCAGTATCACTCTTACGAGTAAGAAGCAATATCTCAATAGTAGCACCAGTCTCAATTCTGGTTCCATATAATCTGGCAGGAATAACTCTGGTATCATTTATTACCAGACAGTCAGTCGGCTTGAGATACTCCGTGATATTCTTGAAGATATCATGCTTTATCGCACCGGTCTTCTTATCAAGAACCATGAGCCTCGATGAAGAACGGTCAGCCAGCGGATCCTGCGCAATTAATTCTTTTGGTAAATCGTAATAAAAATCTTTCAATAACATAACTGCAACATATTAACATAATGAAGAAAAAATTCAATCTTAGCAAAGAAGATTTGCGAAGATTTTGCAGCAAACGAAACACTACAATAAAAAATGTATAGAAATATTTTATAAATAGTCTATGAGATTAGTGGGAAATCGAAGCATGACTTATATATTCTTCACAAAAATATCACAAAAAATTCATAATAATTACATCTCATTAAACATAAAAGGTGACAATTGTATTAAATTAAACCGTGAATGATGGAAAAAAGTCGTCAAGTTACATATAATGCAACGTATGCAATACGTAAAAATTGCGTAAAATTATGAAAATGATGACTTGAAAGGAGAAGGAGAGAAAATGAAAAGATTAAGTGCAACTCTGGCGGCCTCAATCCTGGCGATTACAATGATCGCAGGTCAGAGTGCTACTGTGTTCGCTGAGGAGGTGATTTACCAGGAAACGGAATCGGAAATTGTTGAGACAACGACATATATTGAGGAGTCACAATCTGATGAAGAATTGGTTGAAAAAGTGATAGCTCAAACAGAGGAAATATCGGAAGAACTTGAGGATACAGTGATATCAGAACCTGAGAACATTGTGGAGTCAAGCGCTGAGCTGGAGACAATTGAAGAGTCTGAGCTTACAGAAATTCCTGCAGAGACGGTTGAAGAGACAATTGCAGAAGCGGTTGAAGAGACAACTGCGGAGGTGGTTGAAGAAACAATCGAAGAGGTAGTTGAAGAGACAACTGAAGAAATTCCTGCAGAGACATCGTTAGAAGAAACTGAAGAAGAAATTACAGAAGAAGAACAGGAGGAGTCAGAAGAAATTCTTTATGCAGGAGGAGTTCTCGAAGATGGAGTTGAGTATGTTTTTGCATATAAAAATCAAAATGGAGAGCTTATTGCAATTTCTGTAGTTGAAGGTAGCGTAGTTGGTAAAAAGATATCAGGATATTCGGATGCAGATGATAACTCTAAATGGACAGCAATCGTTGGAAATAAGGGCGCGGCACTTTGCAATAAGGGAACCGGAAGTTATCTGTATTATGATAAGGCAGGAAGTTCACTTATAGTTGGAGCATATAGTAGCAAATCGTCGTGGGGCTTTAGCGGCGGTGACCTGGGATATACAGGTGGAGCTGATACATATTATGCTGCAGCTGTAGAAGATGGTTCAGTTGTATCTTACGGCAAAAACAGCGCAGTTTCATCATACGTAATTGTAACTGCAAGTGGCGAAAATACGGGTGGAGAGGCTGAAAGCAGTAGCTCTTCGACAGACGATACTTCTAGTAGCACAATCACATATAATGAGACATCCAATCTTGATACATTTACATATGTAAGTCTGGTTAATCCTAAAACTGGAATAGCGCTTAAGTTGGATATGAATGCATTCCAGTCAGCAACTACAACAGTTACAGGTGATGCAGGAAGCCGTACAGCAAGTGCTGCTAAGGGAACCAGTATTCAGATTAAGAAGGTCGGAGACGGATATGCATTATTGATGTCAGATCCTCCAGGAACATGGAATTTCATTCATGTCGATGGTGGAACTCTTGCCAAGGACAGCGACTCAACAGCAGAAGAAAAATACAATAAGTGGAATCTGGATGCAGATGGTCATCTATATTACGACGACAACGGAACTAAGTATTACCTTAATTCTGACGGTACGGTAGGCACAGAATATGATGGTGTTTCAATCCTGCTCGGTGGAACTGAGGCCGCAAGCGCCGGCGGCGGTGGCGGCAATGGCGGCAACAGCATCGTAAGCAAAATTAAGGCAGATGGTCCACAGGTTGTAAATCATCCGGAAGCAACTAATGTAGAATATGAGGGAACTGGATATGAGGCTCCTAGATATTCAACTACAGCAGCACTTCCAGAAGGCTCAACAGCAACATCCATTACATTTAAATGGTATGTAAATAATACTCTCGTAGCAACAAATATTCGCAGCGATGCAGTAGCAGGAGCAGAGATTACAGACGTATTCCAGGCTGATCAGCTCAAGGGCGTTACAGCTGGTGTATATCCAGTATACTGCGAAGTATCATGCACAATAGCAGGCGAAGACGGTACAGAAACAGAATATACGAATACAGCTGCAACAGTAAACTTCATCGTTTGCAAGGGAATCAGAAGCAATACAGCATTAACATTCTCTGATGTACATGAAGGATTTGACAGTATCGGAACAGCCATTTCAAATGTTATGGGCGATGAAGGTCTGATTCCTGCACTTATCATTTGTACAGGTGACTGGGCTAATGGACATTACTCAGGTGCTGAGCTTGATTCAGAAGGATACAATACAACTCTTAATACTTTTATCTCAAGGTTAAAAGGACAGGCAGGCGGCATCGATACAGTATTTGTATCAGGTAACCATGACAGTGGTGAAGCCGCAATCACAGCTTCAATCGATGCTGATCTCGGCGCAGCTGAGGATTATGATGGCGTTGGTGTTATTTATGACAGTGATGCAGATACTGACAGTGTTGGAACCAGTGAAGCAGATGACGGTCTGATCGTATTTGGTATTAACTATGAGAATATCGAAGGTGAGAATGGTACAGATTATGATAATATCTATGATGATCTGGCAAACTTCTTAAGCGATTTAAGAGATGATTATGCAGGTCAGCTGGTTGTTATATCTGCACATGCAGGACTTCATCAGTTGGAAGACTGGGGCGGAGAAGCAGCATATAATATTAACAATGCTAATAAGATCGTAGCACTTCTTAATGAATATGCTGAAACAGGTATGAATATTCTGTATATGTTCGGACATAACCATTCAAAGGGTGAGTCAGAGCTTGCACTCGTTCCTGGTGATGAGATTACAACAGTTATAAGTTATACTGACAAAACAACAGAAACTGTTCCTATAAGCTTCGCATATGGCCATGCAGGATATCTCCTTCAGGGCACAGGCAGCGGTGCTGCAAGATATTCACTTATCTCATGGGATACAGTTAAGGATACCTTCACTAAGGACGTTTACGGTGTTACTGACGGTACTAAGATAGATGATCTGTCATATACTGTAGAAGATGACAAATTAATCGTTCACGACTTCACATTCACAGAGGGCAACGGCTCTAAGTGGACAGGAGATGCAAATGGTCTGAAGTTCGAAGTAAACGGAAATGCTGATACATTTACAAGTCTTAAGATTGATGGTAAGGAAGTTGACCCTAAGGATTATACAATCGCTAAGGGATGTACAGAAATTACTCTTTCAGCAGCTTATCTGAAGCAGCTGGCTAGTGGCGAAACACCACATACAATCGAGGCTAATTATGAAAGCGGTTCAGCGGTTGCAGCGTTCTTCGTAGATAATAAAGTTGAAGAAGTAAAACCTGCAGAGCCTGAATCAAAGACAGAACAACAGGAAGTAAAGCCAGCAGAGCCTGAAACAAAGGCAAATCAGCCAGAAGTAAAGCCGGCAGACGGCAACAAGCCAGCAGGCGGTGACAAGCCGGCTATGGGACCAAACAGTGATATTCCTAAGACTGGTGATACCAATAATGCGTTGATCTGGATAATCATTATGGTTGCATGTGCAGCTTGCATAGTAACAGTATTTACATGCCTGATCAGAAGAAACAGAAAGAACAGGTAATATTCAGAAAATTTTACGGAAGAAGGCCTCTTGATTGAGGCCTTTTTCTTTGATACTATCAATGAGTCACGCAGGGGCACGCTGTGTGGAACCGTGTTATTACGGCAGCTGCCAAATGATTATGCAGAGCGATATTTGGCTGGCTATTCGTGCGAATCACAGAATGAGAGGTAAATTGATATGAAGAAGATATTTGCATTAATGCTTGGGACTATGATTATTTCGATGTCTGCATTTGGCGCATATGCATCTGAAGAGGCAGCATCAGTTGATGGTATTGAGTTCTCCGAGGATGGCGAGGTAGTGATGGGCGATTACTCAACCATTACTCTGAATCAGGAGCTGATTGATGTTTCAGATGATACGGTTGACGGTTACATTGACACCATGTCGACGGATCTTGCGGCAGCATATTCGGATATTTATCCGGAGGCTCCGCAGATAACAGATGACATAATCGCTGAGTATTCTGAGATGTATTTCGGTACTCAGCTGGATACGGTAGATGCAGCGAAAGCATTTATAAAAGAAACATTATACAGTCAGAGCTATAGGGCAGCATTTTTCACAGAGCTGTTAAGCCTGGCAGAGATTGTATCTTATCCACAGGCTGAATATGAGATGACGACAGAATATGCGGAAAATGAGATTGCATATTATGCTGCAGCGGCTAGCCTGACAGAGGATGAGATGGCACAGAAATCAGGATTCGAATCAGCAGCTGATTTCGTCTCACAGGAAGCTAAGAGCCTTGTGGCAAATGCATTGATTTTCGATAAGATATTGGATGATCTGGGAATCGAATGCACTCAGGAAGAAATTGATGCTGCACTGGCTGATTATATGGTAGAACAGGGTCTCGGAACAGCTGATGAGCTGGAGGCATTTAAGGAGAGCGCAGGAGAAACCTGGATGTGGCTCTTCACAGAGACTCAGTACAAGGCCGGAGTAGTTTACGATGCACTCCAGGATCGCGTTGTAGTTGAATAATGTGAGAATTGCGGGAGCGCATAGCGCGTAGCAATCCGGGTATCATTGAAATCAAATACCCTTTGCCCCAACATCATAATATTATTTTAAAATCTAAAAAACGAATATAGCTGCCCCTGCCGGGACGGCGCAGTCCACTGCGAGAAATCAATCAGCGAAGGCGATTTCGAGCAGTGGCTGCACGCCGAGGTTCACGGCGGGGCAGCTGTTTTTATGCTGAAACAGCTATCAGCGTTGTAATTGAACTCTATTTATGCTAATATCACTGCTAGTGCTTAATCGGGCTGGCAGTGCCTTTTTATGTAATAGAGAACTTAGTTCTTGTTACATAAAAGTGCTCTGCCAGGATGCGCATTTGCGCAAATATGAAGCATATCATAAGCGCCTTACCCGATACCAGGATTCAAAATACTGGATCTTTCTTATAGAGCACAATAATCATTAATATCGGCACAGCTATGTAAATGTGGAGGAATCAATGAAAGTAGCATACAATCATAAAGAGATTGAGAAGAAATGGAACATTGTCTGGCAGGAACATCCGGTCAATGTTGATGATGGCAAGAAGCCAAAATATTATTGTCTGGATATGTTCCCATATCCGTCAGGCCACGGTCTGCATGTAGGCCATTGGAGAGGATATGTAATAAGCGACGTTTGGAGCCGTTATAAGTTAATGCAGGGTCATTACATTATCCATCCGATGGGCTGGGATGCATTCGGACTTCCGGCAGAGAATTATGCTATCAAGAATGGAATCCATCCGAGCATTTCAACGGCAGAGAATATCGCTAATATCAAGAAACAGATCAATGAGATTTCAGCTCTTTATGACTGGGATAGAGAAGTTAATACCACCGATCCGGAGTTCTACAAATGGACTCAGTGGATCTTCGTTCAGATGTTCAAGAAGGGTCTGGCATACGAGAAAGAGATGCCTATTAACTGGTGCCCTTCATGTAAGACCGGTCTGGCAAATGAAGAGGTTGTAGACGGCAAATGTGAGCGCTGCCACAGTGAGGTTACTAAGAAGAATCTGCGTCAGTGGATGCTGAAGATCACAGCATATGCAGACAGACTGCTGGATGACCTGGATACTCTGGACTGGCCAGAGAAGGTTAAGAAGATGCAGACCGAATGGATCGGCAGATCCTATGGTGCTGAGGTTGATTTCGCTGTTGATGGAAGAGAAGACAAGATCACAGTATATACAACCAGACCTGATACCCTCTATGGTGCTACATTCATGGTTCTGGCTCCTGAGCATAAGCTGGCAAGAGAGCTGGCAACCGAGGAGGCTAAGGATGCTGTAGAGAGATATATCTATGAAGCCAGCATGAAGTCCAATATCGACCG
>CAVARE010000053.1:0-36257 GCA_963591145.1 Anaerotignum sp.
TAGAATCGCTGCGTCTACCCATCGTCACCTTCAAGTCCTCCTGTCGCATTTTTGTGGATAAAAGGGTACAACAACCCCTACCCATAAATTACCTTCACAGTAGTAGTATCGCAGAAAAAGCCTGCGTTTTCAAGCACTTTAATTTGCACTTTTGGCAGCATTTAACCCCAAGTTGGGGACTCATCCCTGTATTTTTATAAAAACAAACATATGTTTGAAATTTCAAAGAGGTTGCGCTATACTGTATGTGTTAACGAAAACTCCGCTGAAGGAATCGGATTAACGGTAGGAACTGTTTTGGTACGCGATCTGCTGCGTCACGCCTCATGCAGATTTGCTAGAAAAAGCTCACACAGAGTACGAACAAATGTTTATGACTGCAAAAGGATGCGATATGGACAGATTCTGCTGGTAGCGAAATCAAACATTCTCAGCGAGACAGACAGAAAATTAAGTTGATTACGCAGGGGAGCTTGCTTATAATGAAATTGAAGCAGGAAGTCCTCAGCGGGAGCAAGAGTAGTGCTTTCTAAACGGATGCTGATACAGCTGATTATAGAGAGCAATCTATGTAAGTATAGAAGGGAGATGGGGACTTGAACGCAGAAATAGCGAATGCTGTGAATGCAGCAGGTGACAAGGCGCAGTACGATGCCCGAGTGAAGAGGCTGTTGTCGCAGAAGTCAATATTGGCGCATATTTTGGTCAGGACGGTTGATGAGTTCAAAGGCATGGATCCTAGGGACGTGGTGCCGTATATCGAAGGCGAGCCGATAATAGACATCGTGCCAGTCGAACCGGGATTGACCAATGCAGAGAATGAGGCAGGACAGCGGATCGTTGGATTCAACACAGAAAATGCAGAAATCAATGAAGGTCTGGTCAGATTTGATATTATATTTTATGTCCGTATGAAGAATGGCTTGTCGCAGATCATTGTAAATATCGAGTGTCAGAAGGATGAGCCGTCAACATATGAAATACTAAATCGTGCAATCTTCTATGTGAGCAGGATCGTGTCGTCACAGAAAGAACGGGATTTCACAAATACGAACTATGATGGCATCAAGCAGGTGTTCAGTATCTGGATTTGCATGAATATGGAATATAACTGTCTGAGCCATATTCATTTGACGAAGGATGAATTGCTGACGCCGCATGAGTGGAAGGGCAATCTGGATCTGCTGAATATCGTAATGATCGGAATTACGAACGAAATCCCGGAGCGGGATGAGGAGTACGAGCTGCACCGTCTGATAGCGACGCTGCTGTCCAGTGATTTAAAAGAGCATGAGAAACTTAAGATAATAGAGCAGGAATATAATATCCCGATTGATAAGGAATTCAGAAAGGATGTGAAAGTTATGTGTAATCTGAGTGATGGAATCGAAGAAAGAGCAGAACTAAGAGGCGAACTGAGAGGATCAGAAAAGGCTACAGAAAAATTTATTCTTAACATGTATGAAAACGAATTCTCTCTGGAACAGATTTCGCTGGCGACTCAAAAAAGCGTTGATGAGATTGAAAAAATTATTGATGAACGTGAACTCGCTCTGGTTTAAGTAAAGAAATTTTTACAACCAATGGGCTGCCGTTTTGGCAGCCTTTATCATGCGAGCTCGATTGGATATTTTGAAATAACATAAAAGCCTGAAATCTTTTATTGCTAAAGGGACTGCCGTTTTGGCAGTCCCCTTAATTTCTGGCTTTCTGCCTGCCGGCGTGCTTCGCGCTGCCTTCCTCGGCTGTCTGGCAGATGATGTCAATGATGCGTCTTACGGCGTCACCCTGATCATCAGCTGACATGGCATCAATGTAGATGCTGCGGTTTTTGTACAGCTCGTTCACCTTGCTGAGCAGCACCCGATGATTCATATCCTCTTCCTTTAATACATCAGCAAATCCGCGCTTCTTAAATGAATCTGCATTTAACAGCTGGTCGCCGCGGCTTGCATCAAGTCCCAGCGGAATAAGAAGTGCAGGCTTCTTAAGAGCTGCCAGCTCATTTATAACATTTGCCCCGGCACGGGAAATAATCACATCAGCCGCTGCGTAAATATCAGGAAGCTCATCTGAAATATATTCAAATTGTTTATAACCTGCGGTGCCATCGAGGTCGGCATCGTATTTGCCCTTGCCGCAGGAGTGTACCACATCGAAGGTTGTAAGCAGAGAATCCAGCGCGGAGCGGACAGCGCTGTTGACGGCAACGCTTCCGAGGCTGCCGCCGATTACCATGAGAACAGGCTTGTCACCTGCAAATCCACACAGCTCAAGTCCCTTCTCACGAGAACCGTTCAACAGCTCATCTCTTACAGGCAGACCTGTGAAAATCGCTTTTGTATTTGACAGATATTTCGCGGTCTCCGGGAAGCTGTAGCAGACCTTAGTCGCTCGCGGGATAGCCAGCTTATTGGCCAGACCAGGAGAGAGATCCGACTCATGAATAACGACGGGAATCTTGTATTCGGCAGCTGCGATTACAACGGGAACAGACACGAATCCGCCCTTGGAGAATACGATATCAGGTCTGTGCTT
Organism: Anaerotignum sp.; assembly: GCA_963591145.1. GTDB lineage: Bacteria > Bacillota > Clostridia > Lachnospirales > Lachnospiraceae > RGIG5612. The sequence goes on from CAVARE010000053.1 coordinate 2,539, forward strand.
CTTCATATAGAGTCTGGCTTCGTGAAGTCCCTTAAGTATTCTGACCGGGTCGGTGAGATTCTTAAGATCCATGTACCTGCGCAGCTTGCCTGAGGATATTCCATGATATGGAATGCCGGCCTTCTCAACGAGTGTTTTCTCAATACCGTCGTAAGAGCCCATATATTCAATAGTAAATCCGGCCTGTCTAAGTCCTGGGACCAGTGCAAGGTTCGGAGTAACATGTCCGGCGGTGCCTCCGCCAGTTAATAAAATCTTTTTCATAAATTTGCGTTCTTTATTATAAATTAAAATCAGCTATTATGCGCCGTGAACTCTGGCATATAGTCATTGCACGAAAATGCTTTCGCTGCAGTTAGCCTTGAGTCCATACTATGTGCAGTGAACCGCAGTCATTATACTACGTGCAAATGATAAAATGAAGCCGTAAATTTTGGTGGTATTCCATAGCCTTTTGATATACAATGAATGCACGAAAACTAGGCTTTTGACCCAATATCATTTTATAAGAATCAATATGAAAATTTTAATTAAAAACGGAAGATTACTCCTTAAGGAGAACGGAAAATATAAGGTTGCAGCTGGCGATGTTCTGATCGACGGCAACCTGATCAGCAAGGTGATTTTAAAGGATGCGCAGCACAGCGCATCACCTGATGACGATTGCATAAGAAAGTCTCGTGAACAGGGCGACGGGGCAGCACAGGTATCTTGCCAGGCTGACAAGATTATAGATGCCACAGGCAAACTCATTATGCCGGGTCTTATCAACGCCCATACACATGCATACATGAGCGTATTCAGAAATATGGCAGATGATCTGGAATTCTTCGACTGGCTGGGCACAGTCAACAGAGTCGAGGACTATATGACGGAGGAAGACTGCTATTGGACGACCCTGCTGTCAATCATTGAGATGCTGCAGTCCGGCACAACATGCTTCGTCGATATGAACATAAGAAGTGCTAAAAATGGAGCGAAGACTGGCCCTGAGGGTGCCAGCTCGTCGGCGGCAAATGAGAGCGGCATCAGGGCATATATCAGCAGAGGTCTGGTAGGCGAGGCAGATGATAAGGACTCCCTCAGAAGATTCAGAGAATTCTTCGACGAGGCGGATTTATACAAGGATGACAGCCGTGTAAACTTCCTGTTAGGACCTCATGCACCATATTCTGCTATGCCTAGTCTCCTGGAGAAGGTTACCGACTATGGCCACGAGAAGCACATGATGGCGACCATTCATATCTCTGAGAGTGAGACAGAGATGAAGAATATGGCTCAGGATCACGGCGGCATCACACCAGTGCAGTATGTTGATAATGGAAGGCTTTTTGAATTGCCGGTTATTGCGGCACACTGCGTAAACGCAACCGACAGTGATATTCAGCTCTTCAAAGAAAAGAAGGTCAGTGTTGCTATAAATCCGAAGAGCAACATGAAGCTGGGCAATGGATTTGCCCCGGTAGACAGATTCCTTGAGGCCGGCGTAAACGTATGCCTCGGAACTGATGGCAGCGGCAGCAACAACACGCAGAATATGTTCCAGGAGATGAATGTGGCATCGCTTGTATATAAGGGCAAGGAGAAGAAGGCCAAATGTGTTGACGCCGCAGATGTGCTTGACATGGCAACGGTGAACGGTGCCAAAGCACTGGGAATGGAGGGTCAGCTCGGCATTATCGCTGAGGGCGCCATCGCCGATATAATTATATTAGATCTCAATGTACCGCAGTTCGTTCCTAAGAATAACATCGTAAGCGGTCTGGTATATTCTGCCAAGGGCTCAGAGGTTGAGACTGCGATAGTAGATGGCAGAATCCTGATGGAAAACAGGCAGATTCTCACGATTGACGTTCAGAAGGTCATGGATGAATGTGAGAAGATCGCGGCAAGGCTCAGATGAGCAGTGGCTGCAGGCCAGACCTACCATAGGTGAATATCTGAAAATTCTGAAATACAGCTGAGCCTGAGACTCAGGTGAAAGGACATAAACATGAAAAATCTTACAGTTGAATTCGGCGGACTGGATTGGCTTCCTGATGAGGAAGTGGAGCAGTTCGATGATGAAGCATTACTGGCATATAAAACTCTGGTTGAGAAATTAGGCCCGGGTAGTGAATTTACCGGCTGGGTAGATCTTCCGGTTGATTATGATAAAGAAGAATTTGCCCGCATCAAGATCGCGGCAGATAAGATCCGCAGTCAGTCCCAGGTGCTGATCGTATGCGGTATCGGTGGCTCCTATCTGGGCGCGGCAGCTGCGATTGATTTCCTGCGGGGCTCTATGTACAATCTCAAGCTGCGCGGCGAGAACGAAGCGCAGGATATCGAAGTATATTTCGTAGGCAATAATCTTACATCAACATATATTGCGGATGTGATTGAGCTTATTGGCGACAGAGATTTTTCGGTAAATGTAATCTCTAAGTCGGGCACTACGATGGAGACTTCGATTTCATTTAGAATTTTCCGCAAGATGCTGGAAAACAGATATGGCAGGGAAGGCGCCGCCGACAGAATCTATGCAACTACTGACAGCTGTAAGGGTGCGCTGAAGGCACTTGCTGACGAGGAAGGATATGAGACATTTGTAGTTCCTGATGATATAGGCGGCAGATATTCTGTTCTTACTGCGGTAGGCCTGCTTCCGATAGCAGCAGCCGGCTGTGATATTGATTCCCTGATGGAGGGCGCAGCCTCAATGCGGGAGGAGCTGATGGCGGATCCTGAGGAGATCAACGAGGCCATGGCTTATGCAGCGCTGCGTCAGCAGATATATGATTGGGACAAATATATCGAGATATTTGTCAATTATGATCCAGACTTGAGGCTCTTCGGCGAGTGGCTTAAGCAGCTCTTCGGCGAGAGTGAGGGCAAGGAGGGCTACGGCATTTTCCCGGCCTCGGCCAGCTATACATCGGATCTTCACTCCATGGGGCAGATGATCCAGCAGGGCGAGAGAAATATTTTCGAGACGGTGATAAACATCGAGTCAGAACCGGCGGATATTGTGATTCCGGAGTTTGATGAAGACTTCGATGGATTTAAATATTTAGAAGGTGAGCCGGTAGCAACACTTAACCAGACAGCGGTAGACGGTGTGGCGATGGCACATATCGACGGCGACGTGCCGCAGGTATATATCGGCGTTGCGGGCAAGGACGAGTTCAGCCTCGGAGAGCTGTTCTACTTCTTCGAGTTTGTATGCGGCGTGAGCGCATATATTGAGGGCGTAAACCCATTTGACCAGCCGGGAGTCGAGGCTTATAAGAGAAATATTAAGGAATTATTGAGCAAATATATGGATTGATCGCCGGCTTAATCCTCGTCAATGACCTGGATCTCCATGAAGTCAAATGAGACAGCTTCAATGAAATTGTCCTGGGTGAAACGGGTGCGGGATCGGCGCTTAAACTCTGTGATGTTAGTATTGAGCCAGATTGGCTCCGACAGATCGAAGTGAAGGCAGATCTCAGTGATAGCTGAGAAGACCTTATGCGTGCGGGTATCCTCAGACGGATCCTCGACGGTAAAGTCAGCGAGCATTTTATTATTTTTGTATAATTTACCCCAGAGCCTAAACATGCGTGGATTATAGCATAGGACGTATAAAAATTTAAAGGAAAATAATATGACCGATGAAATAAAAACATTAAAGAACTGGATCGATTCCAGCAGCAATATAGTATTCTTCGGCGGCGCAGGCGTGTCGACCGAGAGCAATATACCTGATTTCAGAAGTGTGGACGGATTGTACAATCAGGAGTATGATTATCCGCCAGAGACAATCCTGAGCCATACATTTTTTATGAGAAATCCTGAGGAATTCTTCAGATTTTACAAGAATAAAATGCTGATTCTGGACGCACAGCCTAATGCGGCACATTATAAGCTGGCTGAATGGGAAGAACAGGGCAAGCTGAAGGCTGTCATCACTCAGAACATTGATGGGCTTCATCAGGCGGCAGGCAGCAGGCGCGTATACGAGCTGCATGGCTCAGTTCATAGAAATTACTGCATGAAGTGCGGCAAATTCTTCGGACCTGAATATATAAAAAATGCCGATGGCGTGCCGCATTGTGACGAATGCGGCGGCATGATCAAGCCTGATGTAGTGCTTTATGAGGAAGGACTGGATAATAATATAATCACCAGTTCCATACGGGCTATCGCGGAGGCGGATGTCCTCATAATCGGAGGCACCAGCCTAGTGGTATATCCTGCAGCAGGTCTTATAGATTATTATCGCGGCAGCAAATTAGTGCTGATAAACAAGAGCAGCACATCAAGAGATAAAATGGCGAATTTAATAATAAATGATAAAATTGGTGAGGTATTCTCGCAGTTGTAATGGAGGTGTGATATATGGATAACTTTTTAGAGTGCGGACGGGATAAGCTGACAGAGATTAAGACAGCTATTGCGGATGCAGCGGCCAAGGAAGAAGAATTCAAAGATATCGACAAGACGCTTAAGGCCAGACAGAAGGAATATGATATTCAGAGAAAACGAGTTGACGAGAAGATAAATTCTGCTATAAAGAAGGCTCGCACAGAATTAGAAAAAGGATTTGACGAGCAGATAAGCACCGCAGAGAAGGCTAAAAAGGAAGCTGAACAGCAGAAGAAAATAGCCAAGGCTGAGGCCGTAAACAGAAGAATGCAGACTGAAAATTCCGCATTGATCGATGAAAATAAGGTCATGTCAGCTGAGATTGACAGCCGTTTTAAGGAAAGTAAGGTTCCATTCATTTGCAAATGCAGACTCTATTACATGCTGTTCCTGCCGGAGAAAAAGCTGGACTATGTGGTATGCGCTGCGGCAATACTGATATTTGCAGGACTTATCCCATTTATTGTAACAAGATTTATTTCATCCGTTGCATTGGCAGTTATCCTGTGGATACTGATCGCAGTATTTTTCGGCGCAATATATTTTCTTATTTCAGCATTAAGCAGGAAGGGTGATAAAAATGACGCGATTGTTAAGATGCGTGTCAATGTCGAGAGAATAAGCGACAACAAGAAATTTATCAAAAAGAGAAATAAAAATATCAAGGCCGACCCTGATGAGAGTCAGTATGACCTGGCGGAATTTGATGCACAGCTCGAGAGTGCTAAGAATCAGTTAGATGACGTTCTTACGCGCAAGGATCAGGCAGTGAAGAATTTCGAGGAAGTCGAGTCAGTCGAGATCCGTGATAAGGTCGAGAACGAGAATGCAGATATGTTCAGCGAGCTGAACAAAGATATCACCAGAATGACCGAGGATCGCAATACTAAGGAGACGAACCGTAATGAGGCGTCTGCGCTGGTTGCTGACTATGCCGCTCAGTTAGGTGACAAAAATATGAAGGCTGATAAGATCGATGAATTGATCAGCGCATTTGACGACCCGTCTGTTACCACAATTACACAGGCACTGGAGTTTGTAAAAAATAAGAACAAGTAAGAGCTGAAAATATAAATAATGACTTCGAACCAACCAAGCCACAGACATAATAAGAATAAGGGACACTTAAGTTCTGGCAGTCGTCAGGACTCAAGAATGCCGGAGAGCAGCCGCCAGAGAGCGGCTGCTTATAGTTCTGCGCGCAGTTCGAAGCCGGCCTCTGCGAGAAGTACAAGGACAGCATCCGCAGGTAGTCAGAGGACAAGATTCGAGAGTGGTACAAGGGCAAGATCCGTAAGTAATCAGAGGACATCATCAGTACACGATCCGAGATCGGCATCTGGAAATGTCAGACAGACAATCAGTCAGCTGGGACAGAGTGACCTGCAGCGTTTAAGAACTGGAAGCAATATCCAGCCTCAATATGAAACCAGAGCAAGACGCAGTGATAATGTTTATAACGACCTCAATGAATATGCAAGCCGCCGTGACCGCTATAACGAATATGTAGGTCGAAGCAGCAGAGATTATGATGATACCTACGACTACTATGACGAGTACGAGTTAGAAAATGAATTAGAATATAGGAATTTCAGAAGCCGTCAGTCGGAGGATGAATTAGAATACGAAAATTCCAGAAGCCGCCAGTCAGGACAGATACATCAAAAATCCAAGAAGAGAAAGCCAGGCAATAAAAATCGAAGAAAGCGCAGAGAAAGCCAGAAATCAGGAAGGCAGCTAAGAAGGCATACGCCTGGCCGTTCAGCCAGAAAGGCCTCGGCAACAAAAGGCTTGGCCAAAAAGAATTATGCCGGCAGAAATGCTGCCAAGGCGAGAAAACGCAGGAAGAAACGTAATATAAACAAGAAGCCGATCATCATAACGATGCTGATATTTATTATAACGGCGGCGCTGGTGGTAGGTATGGTATTGTTTATCAAATACAGAACATTTACGGGCTATACTGTGCTATCAACACTAAGCATCAGCAATTCTGAGAATGGCACACAGTATTACAAATATGCAGACGGCTATCTGAAGTGCTCAAGCACGGGCGTTACATATTTTGATGATAGCCGCATTATATGGAGTGAAAGCGTATCGATGATACAGCCGGTTGTGGACATTTGCGAGAATTATATCGCGGTGGCGGATACATCGAAGAAGAGCGTATATATCTACGATAAGGCGGGTCTGGTAAATGAGATTGCCCTGAATTATATTGTCACGGACGTTGAAATCTCCCAATCCGGCGTGGTCGCAGTATCGAGCAACGATGGCGATGTGAGCTATCTGCAGCTATTTGACAAGAGCGGCAGCGAGATAATGGTGCAGAAGAGCCTGCTGTCGTCCCAGGGATATCTCATGGATATAGCACTGTCAGACAGCGGCACGAAGATGGCAGCAGTTTTCGTAAATGTGGAGCAAGGCTCGCTGGGCTCCCAGGTGGTTTTCTACGATCTGTCAGGGGAAGAACCGGTCACGACTTCATTTGATCAATACGAGTCTGTGCTGCTGGCCAGCGTGCATTTTCTAGACAACAACGTCATAAGCGTTGTTGGTGATACAGCGATGTCCATTTATGCCTTCGAGGAAAGCCCAGAGCTGGTATATGAAAATCTCGAATTAACAGGCGAAATCAGGTCGCTGTTCTATAATGACAAATATATCGGCATGCTGATCGAGGATTCAGAGACGGACAGCAGCTATGATATCAAGGTATTTGACCTCACTGGCAACATACAATATGAAATGGGTACGGACAAGGCATACAGCCATATCGCATTTGCCGGCAACAACGTGCTGATGTATTCCGATTCAGAGTGCGAGATGTATTCATTTGCAGGTGTATGTAAGTTCACGTACAGATTCGAGGAGGCCGTAAGCGCGCTGATGTCTGCAAATGGCCGCGATTTCGTCTATGCTGTGAGCGGCGAGACTAATATTATCAGGCTGCAGTAGTATCTTGATATCTTGGCAAATATAGTGTTTCGCCTGACATTTGCCGCAAGTCTCAGCGTGACGTGTAACTGGCTAATAGATTCCAAGCCTATATATGGTTATTTGAAGCTTCAGTAAGCCTCAGCGTGACACGCACTGGCTAACAGAATGGTACTAAAAACGAGGGGAGTATACAAATGAGTGCTTCATTGATAGCAACAATTGCAGTAATAATATTCCTGGTGGTATTCTTATGCATCGGATTTTATAAAGGATTCCTGAGGGTCGTTCTTACGACATTTTCACTTATAATCACGCTGGTTCTGGCCAGCATGCTGACCCAGCCGCTGGAAAATTATGTTGAGAATAACACGGTCATAGGCCCGAGAGTTAAGACTCAGATCGAAACTTATGTTAATGAAAATATGCAGTCTCTAACGACGGGAGTTTCAAATGTTGAAAATAATTTCATCGATTCGCTGCCTGTTACAGAGTCAATGAAATCCGATCTGAAGTCGGGCAATACGCTGGCCAATTACGTCGATGAGGGCGTATCCAACTTTGCCGAATATATAGCGGTCAACCTTACAACCCTGATTCTTAAGATCCTGTGCTATGTGGTATTATTCATAGTGATTTTTATAGTGATCAGGCTGATATTGCGGCTTTCACGTGTCATAAACCACATCCCAATAGTGGGCGGAATTAATCGAGTAATCGGTGCTGTATTTGGTCTGGCAGAGGGTATTTTATTTCTGTGGATCATCTGCATGGTTATCATGATGCTCTCCAGCACGGAGTTTGGCATTAGCTGCCAGAAGGTGATCGCGGACAGCCAGTTCCTTACATTTGTCTATGAAAATAACTACCTTGTGTCCATAGTAGACCTCATAGTGGGGATATTTAAGAAATAGATGCGCATTTTGCATGGATTTAAATAGCTACCATATTCTCTAGCATATGGTTGAGAGCGGGATTTTGATTACTCTCCAGCCAATCAATCTCAAGATCAATAACTTCTGTGGAACCATCTGCCTTGATGAGGGGTATGATGCGCAGATCCTTATTATTTCGATACAGTCTCACGATATATTCTGGCAGGATGCTTATTCCCAGGCCGACCGATATCATCAGAAGCAGCGTCTCAGGATTTCCCTCCATCGCAACAATGTTGGGATAGTATCCGCCGCGTTCATAGATAAGAATGGATTCCTCCATCTGATCCTTAGGCCTCGTAGAAGGCTCCATCATGATAAAATTCTCGTCTTTCAAATCCTGATAAGTAAGGCTTGATTTATTAGCTAACGGATGCGACGCAGGGAGAACAGCCAGAACGGGATAGCTCTTTAAATAGCGGTGATTGATGCCGATGAAATTCCTTACAAGGGGTGATATTGAAATTATCAGATCACATTCGTGCTTGCCTAGTTTCTCGAAGAGCACGCTCATGTTGTTGTGAAACAAATGCAGCTGGATAGAAGGGTAGGCATTGTGAAAATATCTGAGCGGCTCCGCAAAATCACTCTGGCCAAATCCACTGATATAACCGATGGTAAGGTCGCCCTGAATTCCTTCAGTCACAAGTCTGGCTAATCGTATTGCATCATTGTTCCGCTCCAGCAGAACCCGGGCTTCATTAAGATAGACTCTGCCTGCGGCAGTCAGTTCGACATGATGCTTATCCCTCGTAAAAAGAGGCACACCCACAGTCTTCTCCAATGCATGAATCTGCTGCGTCATGGCAGTCTGCGAGATGAAACAATTGGCAGCAGCCTTAGTGAAATTAAGAGTCTCAGCGACATTTATAAAATACGTTAGTTGGTTGAAATTCATTGCTACATTTTCCTATGTGTTTATCCTTGCAAATGAAGTTTTTACAATGTGTTTAGTTGTGCGACGGGATGGCGCAGCTCCCTGCGAGAAAACTATCAGCGTAGGCGTTTTCGAGCAGGGGCTGCATGCCGAGGTTCACGTCGCACAGCGAAAACGATTATGCGCGCTGTATGCGGCAATAAGTTAATCTTATTAAATAACCGCATTTTATCATTTTACAACGGGATTTTACAAGTATATACTGCAAGCAAATGTTATTACAGAGCTGTGTATCTGATTAATTTGCAGGTTTAAGCAGCAGTCTAAAAAATTCGGAGGAAGAGAAAATGAGTACAGAAAAGATCCCATACAAGATTTACCTTAGTGAAGATGAGATTCCTAAGCAATGGTATAATGTGCGCGCTGACATGAAGGTTAAGCCGGCACCATTGTTAAATCCTGGCACCTTACAGCCTCTTAAGGCTGAGGAATTGGCACCTATTTTCTGTGAAGAACTGATCAGGCAGGAATTAGATGATGATACAGCATATGTGGACATTCCTGCAGAAATTCAGGAATATTATAAGACATACAGACCATCTCCTACCATGAGAGCTTATCATTTGGAGAAAGCCTTAGGAACACCTGCCAAGATTTATTATAAATTTGAAGGCAATAATACAAGCGGCAGCCATAAGTTAAATTCTGCATTGGCTCAGGCTTATTATGCTAAGAAACAGGGACTTAAGGGCGTAACCACGGAGACCGGAGCAGGCCAGTGGGGCACAGCACTGTCTATGGCATGCGCATATTTTGATCTTGACTGCAAGGTATTCATGGTTAAGGTTTCTTATGAGCAGAAGCCATTCCGCCGTGAGGTTATGAGAACCTATGGTGCAACGGTTACACCGTCTCCATCTAATACAACAGAGGTGGGCCGTAAGATTCTGGCTGAGCATCCTGGTACGACGGGCAGCCTGGGATGCGCCATCTCTGAGGCAGTTGAGGTCGCAACTAGCAATGAAGGCTACAGATATGTATTAGGCAGCGTGCTTAATCAGGTGCTCTTACATCAGTCAATCATCGGACTTGAGGCCAAGGCAGCTCTGGACAAATATAATATCACACCTGACATTATTATCGGCTGCGCCGGCGGCGGCTCTAACCTGGGCGGATTGATCGCGCCATTTATGGGAGAAAAGCTCCGCGGTGAGAAGGACTATAGAATAATCGCTGTTGAGCCTGCATCATGCCCGAGCCTTACTAGGGGGAAATTTGCCTATGACTTCTGCGATACCGGCATGATCTGCCCGCTTGCTAAAATGTATACCCTGGGCAGCGGATTTATTCCATCACCTAACCATGCAGGCGGCTTGAGATTCCATGGCATGAGCTCTATTTTGTCACAGCTGTATCACGACGGATATATGGAAGCCAGATCAGTAGAGCAGACCGCAGTATTCCAGGCAGCAGAGCAATTTGCCCGCACAGAGGGTATACTTCCTGCTCCAGAGAGCTCACATGCTATTAAGGCAGCAATTGATGAGGCCCTTAAATGCAAGGAAACTGGCGAGGAGAAGACGATCTTATTCGGACTGACTGGTACAGGATATTTTGATATGGTGGCATATGAACAGTTCCATAATGGCACAATGACAGACTACATCCCGACAGATGCAGACCTGCAGAAGGGATTCGACGGAATTCCTAAATTCCCAGGTAACTGCTAATAATAAGAGAAATATAAAAAATAGCCCGCTCGGTTTCTTTACACACGAACGGGCTATCGATGAATTTCCTGAAGCTTCACTGTATAACCTCCTTGAACTTATGCAGTTCCATCCCAACTATCTGTTTTAAAATATCATTTATTTAAATTCAACATCTATTTAAATCTACAAGTTATCTAAACCTACGAGTAATCTTAATCATCTCAATCCTCTGAATAATCAATGCGATACATTTATAAGATGCGTTTAGCTTAACGATTAGATTACAAGCTATTCAAACTACGAGTTATCTAAATATCTATATTAAAATTGTGACATATCTAAAACTTCGGGTTACATTAATCTTAAGTATCTAAAAATCTGACTTTATCAGAATACTCACTCGACTTAGCATCTCAACCTGTCCTAATTCATATAACTTAAATATAATCTATTTATGATTCGGTTTGCTTAAATAACGATCTATTCAGATATCGTATAAATCAAATCTTTATTTACTTGAAAGTAATTAGCCCATCGGACTGCACCTCGCTTTCATATATATTTCATTGACATCAGTTGCTGCTGCTATTTATACCTTCATTTCCTCATAATTGATATCCCCCTGCAAGATATGATTCTGGTCAATGGCGAAGATATCATTCTTGCTTTTTGATATCATACCCCCTAGTTACAGCTGAGCTTCTGATATCCGAGCGGTTATTGTTAATTGGTGTTCTAACTACTTTGTTACCTATCAACTGGTATTACCTCGTTACCAGTTATTTTTTAACTATTGTTGCTACGTTGTGTTATCGTTTAATATTTTCCTCAGTAACCGCATCGTTGATTCGTTTCTGTTTCGGCCTCGCGTCTCTGTTTCTGATGTTTCTGTTTCTGGTGTATGTCTCTGTTTCTGACTGGATAATACATGGCTTTTTCGGATCCGTCAATGCTTTTAAAAGTACTAAAAAAGAACATTTTAAAATGCAAATTTTGTATTCACTTTCATACAATCCTATGTTATTATTCAAATGTTGCGGGTCTGTTGGAAGGCCCGCTTTTTATGTGATATGGGATATTTTCCTCTTGTTCAAAAGGTGATTATCGGGGGCGCGCTATAGCCAGTGCAGATCGGAAAAAATTTACATGCTTGACATAACAAATGTTGGTGACTATAATGCATCCGTTGCCAAGACCGACAGTTCATTAGTACCTTCCTGTCGTTAAATAAAACCGGGACTGTTCATTTTGGTGAAACAGATTCCGTGAAATGTTGGATATGTTTCACGGTCTATATGTTTGATTTTTATGACGGCCTCGCATTCTGCGAGGCTTTTTGAATGTAAAAATCTCTTTTGCATGATAATTATCAGTGCATACAGAATCTCACCATTTGGAAACATCGTAGAAACGTCAGTATTATTCAGCGGCGGCATCGTAGTATCCGTGCGTCTTGGCTCAGCAATTAGAGAAATACTTAATAGGAGAAAATTTATGTCAAATGAATTAATTTTTATCTTATCGGTGCTGGTTTACCTGGGCTGCGTGGTGCTGTTTTATAAGCTGTTCGGCAAGAATGGCCTGTATGCCTTTTCAGTATTTGCAACTATTCTGGGCAATATTGCTGTATGCAAGAATATCGACATATTCGGCATTTCGACTACCGCAGGCCCGGTGCTGTATGCATCGACATTTTTGGTTACTGACATATTGTCTGAAAATTATGGCAAGAAGGAAGCGGGCTGTGCAGTGAAATACAGCCTTGCCGCGATGCTGCTGTGGCTTGTAGGAACCCAGCTGCTGTTATGGTTTTCACCGAATGGCAGTGACTTCGTAAACTCCAGTCTTGAGGGGATATTTACATTGGTGCCGCGTATTACGGTTGCAAGTGTGATCGGATACATCTGCAGCCAGAGTCTGGATGTTGTGCTGTATCATGCGATTTGGAAAAAGAGCGGCGGCGGCAGAGCCAAACTGTGGCTCAGAAACAATGGAAGCACGCTTGTCAGCCAGGCTGTTGATACAGTAATATTTACAACGATTGCATTCTGGGGCACATATACTACAGAGGTATTTGTCAGCATACTGCTCACATCATATCTGTTCAAGGCGATAGTAGCGCTGTTAGATACGCCATTTGCATATCTGGCGAGACGTATCACACCGCTGAAGGGAGCAGAGTAATTGCTGTGTATTGAGATAATATAAAGCATTACAAAAGATACCTGTGCGAATGACAAAAAGGGATTGACGCAGCCCGCTGCGGCTGCGTTTATGACCTGGTTAATTTTGACATTTGCATCAGGATAGATTAGGAAAGGAAATGATCATGAACGAAATGGTAAAAAGGGAAAAAGAAGGATTAACCAAGTTAGGAAGCCAGGGCACGAAATATAGCATGGATTATGACCCGGGCGTGCTGGAAACATTTGTTAATAAGCATCCGGGAAATGACTATTTTGTCAAGTTTAATTGTCCTGAATTTACCAGTCTGTGCCCGATCACGGGACAGCCGGATTTCGCGACAATCACAATATCATATGTTCCTGATGAACGCATGGTTGAAAGCAAATCCCTGAAGCTATATCTGTTCTCGTTTAGAAACCACGGCGATTTTCATGAGGATGTTGTCAACATCATAATGAAGGATCTGATCAGGCTGATGGATCCTAAGTATATAGAAGTATGGGGCAAATTTCTGCCAAGAGGCGGGCTGTCGATCGATCCGTATTGCAATTATGGCAAGCCGGGTACGAAGTGGGAACAGGTCGCATGGGACAGAATGACACATCATGATCTGTATCCGGAAAAGGTCGATAACAGATAAATGCATAAGATGTTTTTTAATATCTAAGGTGACTTTAAATTAGTGATTTACACAACATTAGGTGCTGTTCGGGTATAGCAAGCTACGCCCGGACAGCACCTAATGTTGTGTTCTTTCTCTTCGGAGTTAAAGAGAAAAAAGGAATAGAAGGTAACGACCCCATATATTTAAGCATTTAGCATATCGGCAACTGTAAAACCGTTATGCCTACAGCAATATATAGCTTAGTTAAACAATTAATTGCGAAAACGCATCTGACGCGGATTCTTTTTATGATATTTGCCAACGACCTGGCGAGGAATGCTGCCTTGGTGCATCAATCTCGCACAAATAAAACACAACGTTCATGTTGTGTCGGCTTATTGATAGGGCTGCAAATAAAACTGCTCTTTAAATGCAGCGCCATTAAGACATTTCATATTGTTCCTCTCTCATTATGCTTTCGCGTTTTTATGTTGTATTTTGTAGAATTCAAGCCGTCCATTGCATTTGCAATATTAAAGCTCTATGAAATAGTTGCTCTACTAATGCCATCATATATGGCTGGTACAACATCAGTATCGCTGCAGATCTCTCTGCAGCGTCAGTATGTCAAGTTTTGCCACATTCTTGACGCTGCGGTCTCACTATAAATGCTTTCAACGTTCTTGTCAACAAGAAAAATTGTATGAACTTTAATACATATAGGTACTGCGAAAAAACATACAAACATTTGCCGGCAAATCTATGCAGTATTGCATGAATATCACAGGCAGTAATGATGCGCATTAAATTTAAATAAGGAGTCTTGCTGTCTGTGAACGGAGAGCCAAATTAACAGGAATAACTGGTTAAATGTGTAGGATCATATGCGAAAGAGGTCGACTAAAGTTACGTCGTCGCTTATAATCAACAAGAAAAGGTATCTGACATGCGGTTGGAAGCAAGTGAAATTCCGTCTAAGTATTGGTGAAAAGAAAATTGAAAAAGGATACAAAATATAACGAAAGTGAAATCAGAGATAACTATAGCAGGCTGACGCGGTTATTAATAGAGAGACATCTTACGATCACAACTATGGAGTCGGCGACGGCGGGGCAGATAGCATCGCTGATCACGGATACCGAGGGCTCATCAGCTGTTCTTAAGGGCGCATTCGTTACATACTGTAATGAAGCTAAGATTATGCAGGGCGTGCCGGCTGAGATAATTGAGAAATATACGGTTTATTCCAAGGAAACAGCAGCGGCTATGGCACAGGCTTGTGCGCGAGTTTATGGTGCTGACATTGGCATCGGAGTAACCGGAACCATGGGAAATGTGGATCCTTCCAATGAAGCAGCCTCCATGCCGGGACAGGTATATTTTGCGATTTCATTTGCAGGTAAGGTGCGAGCCTTTCATATAGAAATTGCATCGCAGCCCACTAGGCTTATGTATAAGCTGGCAGTTGCTCAGGAAGTCTACGTTGAACTGGTTAAAATAATGACAGCAGAAAGAAAATTACATGGATGACAAAAAGATACTAAGTGCATTGATTGGATTGGCGGGAGCCATGAGCAACAATGGACGCACGGATACTACAGATGAAGTGGTAATTGATGCGTTGATCGCCGAAAGGTCAAATGACGCGGATATTGAAAATGTGGTTGAGAGCATCCACAATGAAAGGAATAAAATCTCTCCAAACTGTGCCTCTTGCACGAATCCGTGCGGGAACACATCCGATTATGATATATCGCATTGGCACGAATGTGAGCCAGAGATATTGCAAGTCAAGGAACATACATGGTCGGAGCTAAAGAGAGTGGTTTTAGAAAATAACAATAAAGGAAAAAGGACGCTGCCGGACGCGGCATATAGGATAATTGTTTATCTGGGATATGATTTGGAACCGGCGGCATACAACGATTTGATGGAGGAATTACGAAGATGGTAAGACAGATTATTCACATTGATAAGGAAAAATGTAATGGCTGCGGCGCCTGCGCACATGCATGTCACGAGGGAGCCATCGCCATGATAGATGGCAAGGCTGAACTGATTCGCGATGATTATTGCGACGGCATGGGAGACTGCCTGCCGAATTGCCCGACAGGAGCCATAACATTTGAAAACAGAGAGGCAGCAGATTATGACAGAGCCGCAGTTGAGGAGAACATGAAGAAGAAAGCAATGGCAGAACATCATCAAGGTGGAGGATGCCCAGGCTCTAAGGTACGTGAAATGAGAAGAAATGCTGAAGTCACTGCTTCAACGGCTGCATGTGCTGCACCAGTTCAGTCACAGCTGTCTAACTGGCCGGTTCAGATTAAGCTGGCACCGATTCAGACGCCATATTTTAATGGCGCTAAACTGCTTATCGCTGCTGACTGCACCGCATATGCATATGCTAATTTCCATCAGGAATTTATAAGAGGTAAGGTTACTCTGATCGGCTGTCCGAAACTTGATGCGGTTGATTACAGCGAGAAGCTGACAGAGATTATCAGAAACAACGATATTAAGGAAGTTACCATCGTCAGAATGGAGGTTCCATGCTGCGGCGGCCTCGAGATGGCAGCCAAGAAGGCACTTCAGGCCAGCGGCAAGTTCATCCCATGGCAGGTTGTGACAATCGGTATTGATGGTAATATTCTGGAGTGATTTAGTTAAAACTGGTTCAAATTTTTCTTTTAAAATGATATGCACTGTTATATAATACCCGCGCGATTGAGGCTGATGCATTCATATCGGCGAGTAAAAAGACATTTGCAAATGAAAATTTCTGCCGATGAGACATGAAATGCAGCCGTCGCAGTCGTGCGATTATATTTAGGCAGATAGGAAAGGGAAAAATATGGAAACCATAAGAAGAATTTTTGGCAATGCGACTGATCTGGATATGACCAACGTATCAGATGCTGTTATCTATGCAATGGTGGTTATAATAGGACTGCTTGTGCTTGTTTCTATATATGCATTCATTGTAGAAATAGTTCTGGGAGTTAAGTATGTAAAATACAATAAAAGAAAGAACAGCTGCGGACAAACAGGTGAGCAGATTGCAAGAGGTATCTTGGACAGAAATGGTCTGTTCGGAATCAAGGTTACAAAATCAGGCTCGTTTTTATTCGGAAACAGCTACAGCCATTATTTTAAGAAGGTACGTTTAAGAAGACGTACCTGGCAGAAGGACAGCCTGACATCACTTGCGATGGCAGCACAGAAGTCCTCACTGGCAATCCTGGACAAGGAAGGCGACAGCGACATGAAGAAGCGCGTAAGACTTACACCGATTATTTATGTCGGACCGCTTGCATTTGTTCCGCTCATCATTATCGGAGCTTTACTGGATATCTTTGTATTCAAGTCAACTGCAGGTACTGCGCTTATTATTTGCGCGATAATTGGTCTGGTAATTTATCTGGCATCATTTGCAATGTCTGTCTATGAGCTTAAGACAGAGAAGAAGGCTCAGGTAAGAGCACTTAAGATCATGGGCGAGGAAGGTCTGGCAACGGGCGAGGAAATCGATATGTGCAGAGAGCTCTTCAAGCTCTATAACATAGAATATGTCAATAATATGATCATCGCACTCTTAGAGCTTATCTACAGAATCCTGCAGATCATCATGTATGCTCAGGGCAGCAAGTCAACATCGTCAAATTGACAGACATCGATTTGCGTTAAATAGCACTAATAAAAAAGACAATGTGCTGTGAACCTCGGCGTGCAGCCACTGCTCGAAAACGCCTTCGCTGATTGTTTTCTCGCAGTGGGCTGCGCCGTCCCAGCACATTGTCTTTTTTGCTTATATTTCTACCATTCTAATGAAGCTATATGAACCTAAGGATTGCCTTCGCAACGCCATCATGATTATTATCATCGGTCGTGAAGTCGGCCAGTTCCTTGATCATGGGCCGGGAATTTCCCATAGCAACGGAGATTCCGGCTTTTTTCATGAAACCGATATCATTAACGCTGTCACCGATGGCCATGGTTTCTTCCTGACGGATGCCCAGCATCTGTGCCAGGGAGAGAAATGATGAACCCTTGTCGGCGTCAGGGGCTTCCATTTCGAATTCATCTTCAACCATTCGATGTATCATCGCATCGGGAGCGATGCTCTTAAACATGGCTTCGGCCACATCACATTTGCCGGAATCTGCGAAATGAAACCAGATATTCTCAACACAATCATAGTTTAAGCATAGGCTGTCAGGGGATGAGAAAATCTTCGACGGCTGGTTCAGAAATGCTGTAATATCCTCAACAGGCTTACGGCTGTATTCAACATAATCCTCAAGATCAGTACCCGAGAATACAGATCGGATACGGTTAAATGCCTCGACGCTGCTATAGCCGGTGCCATTTACAAATATGCTGTATAGCTGCCCAAATGTGGAGGCGTGCTTAACAGCTTCCTGTGTGATATCACGGGAGAGAAAGTGAGCCTCGCATACGGAATTATTCACCGTATCTGTTATGATAGCGCCATTTGACGTAATGGCATATCTTATGTGGGTGTTTCTGAAAATGAATTCTGGTATGCCAGTCAGGGGGCGTCCGGTTACAGGTACGACCACGATTCCTGCATCAACAGCGGCGCTTATGGCATTGCCCACGGCCTCTGTCATCTGTTTCCTACTATTAAGGACTGTTCCGTCCAGGTCCAGTCCGATCATTTTTATTGACATAGTTCTATTCCTAACTGCTGCAGCCGCGTACATGCAGGCTGTCGATATTTTTTGCGAATACTATTTATCTGAAGGACATTTGCCAAATCATTGTGATTATTCAGAAACAATTTGTCAGCAATGATCAGCTTAAAACGCCTCATGAAGTATAAACCATAGAATTTGCTAAGACAAGCGATGACTTTGTATTCTCAAAATGGAGATTTACTGTGCAAAATATAAACCTATCGTATATAATACTGGGTGCTCCAAGGTCAAAAATCCGCCTGCAAGCAAGCTCGCCTCAGAGTTTAGGACCTTTTGACCTTGGTATCAAAAAGCCGGCTGCGAAACTTTTTGATATTGCGCTGGAAATGAGAAAATAAATAAGAATATTAGGACGGTAAATGACAATTATGGAATTGAAGCTTGAGAAGGGCAGCCCTGCATCAATGGAAGGACGCCTTGATAAGGAAATAAGATGCTACAAATTGCTGGACAGCTTAAAGCTGGATTATTGGAGATGCGATCATTTCGATGCCAATGCTAATACCATGGAGGACTGTCTCGTAATTGATTCGATTTTAGAGGCAGTTGTATGCAAGAATCTGTTTTTATGCAACAGGCAGAAAACCAAATTCTATCTGCTTATGATGCCAGGAGACAAAGTATTTAAGACTAAGGAACTGTCTAATCAGATCAACAGTGCCAGATTAAGCTTCGCAGGAGCCGAGGATATGGAGAAATATCTGGATATTACACCAGGCTCTGTGAGCATCCTGGGACTTATGAATGATACGGATAATGTGGTGCAGCTGCTTGTGGATGAGGATGTGCTGAAGGGTGAATTCGTAGGCTGCCATCCATGCATTAATACCACCAGCCTGAAGCTGTATACTGAGGACATGTTCGGACCGCTGCTTGAAGCCATGCATCATGATATGATCATCGTCCATCTGGAGGGTGAGGAATAATAAAATCCTGGGGTTCTTCAGATGAGGAACATGAAGTAGATGTTCCTATGGCTAAGTCAAAGTGAGGAATAATAAAATCTCGAAGTTCCTTCAAATGGACGCTGAGACTTGATCATATAAGAATGAAAATCAAACTCTGATATGCAAATAGAATAGGAGAAACATATGTTTAATATTGGAAATATTACCAAAATACTGGATATAAAGAAGAAATTCGAAACAAATCATCCGAAATTTGCAGCCATGATCGGCACCATTGCATCAGGCAATATGGTAGAGAACGGAAGTATAATTGAGCTTACCATCACCAAGGCTGACGGTACTAAGGTAACCGGCAACATGAAGGTCAATGAAGAAGATATCGAGATGATGCAGCAGATCAAGTCGATGAATATGTGAGATAATTCAGATAAAATAAAAAGCTGCCATAGGTGGCAAATAACCGCTTATGACAGCCTTTTTAGATGACTTTATTTCCACATCTGCTCAATTGAGGACTTGTCTACATAACCGATACTCTGGTTAACAGGCTTGCCGTCCTTGAACAGAATCAATGTAGGTATGCTGGATACTCCGTATGACATAGCAAGGCTCATTTCATTATCTACATTAACCTTGCCCACCTTGATGAAACCTTTATTTTCTTCGGCGATCTCGGCAACTATAGGCGCGATCATTTTGCATGGGCCGCACCATGATGCCCAGAAGTCAACCAGCACATAGCCTGTGCTATTTAAAACCTCTGATTCAAAATTATTCTTAGTGAGTGTAATTTCTGACATGACATTCCTCCTAGTATTACTTTTGCCTCAACGTGATTATAGATATCTATCCATGAATATCGATGGTGATAGTATTTCAGGCTTGTCTATTGCTATATCTGAAAAATCTTTGTCCCCAGTTATCAATAAATCAACATCTTCTATAATCGCTGTATACAATACTGGGTAATCATTAATGTCTCTAATATCAAAAAGGTCGCTTTCGATTTCTTCTGGGGTGTAGACGTATTCAAAGTTTATACGCATGAGAAGTTTGTTGATTGATGAGATTTTGTCGGGGAATTTTCTTTCAACCACATGTTTTAACTCTTCTACAACATAGGAGGACAGCACAAGCTGATGTTGAGTAAATATACAATTCATCATGGCATTCATCCTATCACTTGGGAACAATAAGACGGATATCAGGACATTGGTATCAAGCATAATTCGCATCTATTTCACCAGACTTTCTTCACGTAGCTCTTTTATCATAGACATTACATCATCGGCATTCTTAAGTCCGAGTCTGTCGGCCTCTCCTGCAAATGCTCTTTGAGCCTCTTGTAAAGCAATCATAGAGGAATTTATCATATATATCTTCCCAGCTTCTTCGTAGAATAGGATTTTATCCCCGTTCTTTAGACCCAATTTCTTTCTAATTTCCACAGGAATAGTTATCTGCCCTTTGGATGTTATCTTTGCTAGTTCCATCTAGTTCACCTCCTTGAAAGTAAAGAATTCCTTACTTTTATATGGCTAGTATATCTGTTTCTTTGTATAATGACAATCTATTTTAATTCTATTTTATTCATTTCAGTTAATGAACACAAAAGTGCATGAGCTGTCGAGAATCTTTGTTTTATATTTTAAGTTTTTCAAGGTCGACGAGTACCTTGTAATTGGATATTATGGTAAAATTCAATTGATGAGCAAACCATGCCTGGATGCATAAAAACAATGGCATACGGGGAGATTGCTTCAGTAAGTACCAGTCAGGAGGAATCATTATGCACATCTCACTGAATGAAAACGAAGAAGTTGTTAAGACTGTAAAGGAAGGGCTGGCGCGGACAGGTGGATATTGCCCGTGCCGATTGGAGCGCACAGCAGATACCAAATGTATGTGTAAGGAATTCAGGGATCAGATTAAGGATCCTGATTACGAAGGGTATTGTCACTGCCTGCTGTATTATAAGTCGAAGGATTAAATAAAAGACTGGATGCAATACCCTGCGTAATATAGAAGATAAAGTATGACTGTTAATCCGCTTTATTCAGAATCTTCCGCTTCCTCTGCCAGAATACTATGGACAAAACAATCGCTACATAGTCCGTGATGGCCTGACCATAGATTACTCCATTGAATCCAAACAGTGCGTTAAGCAGATACAGGAGGGGAATCAGGAGAAGTCCTTGGCGTAGGATGGAGAGAAATGTTGCTGGTGAGGCGTTTCCGACGGCCTGCATGCAGTTCATATTCATAAACAGCAGACCGATGAATGGTCCGGACAGCATATAGGCAACCAGCATCTGAACGCCATAGCGGATAACTTCATCGTCACTTATAAACATCTGGATGATCGGTGTTCTGAATAAGAAGAAGAGAAGTGTTGCTATCACACCCGTGATTACGCATACCTTCTTTGTGAAGAATTCGATGCTCTTAAATCTCTTAAAATCCCTGGAGCCATAATTGTAACTGAGAAGCGACTGAACACCATTTGCCAGACCCATCTGCAGAAAGGCCAGGAACATATTGGCCTTAAAGACTATGCCAAATGCTGCCACTGGAGCATTGCCATAAGCCGTGAGAATCTGGTTTATAACGATTGTTGCAACGCTCATAAGGGCGGAGAAGACTGCTGTAGGAAGTCCGGTTGAGCAAATGTCAACAAGAAGCCTGTCCTTGACAGTAAAATCCCCCGGCTTAAGTGAGAAAATCTTACTTTTCTTCAGAAAATACCATAAGAAGTAAAGACTGGCCAGGACATTACCGATAGTTGTGGCGATAGCAGCGCCAGCGGCGCCCATACCGAATCCGCTGATAAACAGAGGATCCAGGACGATATTGGCCACGGTTCCTATCATGCTGCCGATCATCGATTCACGGCTGGCGCCCTCGGCGCGGACAATGAAGCTGGCGGCAGCGGACCAGATGATAAACGGTGCGCCATAAGCGATGTGGATCGTATATCCACGAGCCATCTCGTAGGTGTCAGCATTTGCCCCGAACAGATTAAGAATAGGTCGCATGAAGATAAACAAGACAGCAGTAAAGATAAGGCCTACTATTAGCGAAGCATAGGTGATAAATGCTGATGAGCTTTTAACCCGCTTATAATTTTTCTGACCGAGGGCTGTAGAGGCCACTGCGACAGCGCCCATGCCGAACATATTGGCAAATGCCATTAAGAGTATGAATATAGGATTAGTAAGTCCTACTGCCGCAACCTGCAGTGAATCGCCAGTCTGGCCGACGAAAAATGTATCGGCCATATTATAGACGACGGTGACCAGGCTGCTGATGACGCTGGGAATGGCCATTTTGGCCACAGCCTTCGATACCTTCATGGAACTCATTAATTCATTTTCATTCATAATAATCACACTTTCGTAATTGAATCTGTTATTGGCAGAGAAGACGGGGCATTATATTAAGCATTATCCAGGTTCTCCAGCATCTTCCCGGCCACCTTCATAAAGATTTCCAGATCCTGTTCACTGATACCCTCTATAAGAATCTCCTCGGATGTGGTGATCTGACTGCGCAATTTCTGATGAATCTCCTCAGCCTTATCCGTAAATATGATTTTTTTGTAACGGCTGTCATGTTCCTCAGAGACACGTTTAATCAAGCCGTGATTTTCAAGATTTTTCAGAGCCTCAGTCGCGGTAGACGGCCTGAGACCGAATTCATGCTCGATTTCCTTCTGATATACGGAATGGTTTTCAGATTCTACTAATATATAATCGAGAATATTTCCCTGAGCACCACTTATGCCGACAGATTTCTGCACTTCCACAGATCGTCTCCTTAGACGATTGGATATTCTATTAATCATTTTTCCTATCTGCATAAAATCCTGCTCCTGTCTTAGAATATTAAAAAACGAGCGAGCCAGGCTCATTGTCAACATAACTATTGATATGCTCGCTTCGTCTTTTTTATTAGTTGTATCTTGTTGTACTTAAAGAGCCTGAAAGAAGAAAAACACTTCGGTACCTAACTATAATACTCAGGAACCGAAGTGTCAAGCCTGATTATACGAAATCTTGAAGGCTAAAATCCCGAGGAATTCTCTTAATATTTACCAAAAATGAAATTGAAAGTTTGTATATATCGTTATATAGTATAGCGTACGCGTGAGACGCATTATGAAAATAACGGCAGACTTAATCGGAGGAAAGAAAATTGAAGAAGGCAAATGCAAAGGTTATTGCAGCAATTATTCTGGGAATTATTGGTGCGCTGATCATAGGATTAACCGTTTCGCAGGTTCACAGCAATATTGCGGCTAATGAGCAGATTGAAAATTCACATACGAAGCTGGAGCTGATCTACAATATGATCCAGCAGAGCAAGGCCGACGAGGTCACGATCACTGAAAATTATGACAAGGAATATGAGTCGAAGGCTGAAACAGTCGCATTTATGGCTGACAACCTGAATGTCTTCGACTATACCGATACCTATGCAGAGGAGATAAGAAGCCTCATGCAGGTGGATTATCTTGAGATAACAGACGCGGCAGGTAAGATCCTGTGTTCGGCAGGCGATCAGCCGTCAGAAGACAGCGAGCCTCGCACCTACGAAGCTTCAACTAAGGATAATAAAAATATTAAGATCATCCATAATTCTCAGAAGCTTCAGGATAATCTCGATGCAAATGCTTCACTGGCCTACGTTCTTGACGATGTCCATGTAGGACAGAATGGATTCGCATTTGCCGTTCATTCAGAAAAGAAAACAATCATATATCACCCTGATGAGAGTCTGATAGGCACGATGGCAGAGGATCATGGCATAGACATGAGCCTCCTTGCAGATGGCAATGATACTGACATAACGGTGGACGGAACGGTTTATTTTGGCTCGGTTAAGCAGATCGATCACGGTCTTATCATCTGCGCGGTTCCAAGAAGCGAGATTGACGCGAACTGTCTGATGACGGTGATCCTCAGCATGATCGTATATGCTGTATTTATTGCGATCATTATCATTTATTCAACACTCCTTCACAGAGAGCATATAAGAAAGGGTATTGTCGACAGCAATGCTCCTGCCAGGGAAACTGGCAAGAAAAACTGGTACAATAAAAATTTGGGTAAGAAGATCCTGGCAATCACGATCTGCGGCGTGGTGCTGACATTTGCCATTACGTATTATGTTCAGACACTGTTCTCGCTGTCGCAGCAGTCAGTGACTAACAATAAGAGCATCACAGAAACTCTCACGACATTGTCAGCCAATGAGGCTACGGTAACAACCCAGACAGCGCAGTTCGAGGAGACTAATCTCGAGAAGGTTCGTGCGGCTGCATATATTATGAAAAACACAGCTAAGAAGAAGCTGACTCAGGATTATATGATCTCATTAAGAGATGCGTTGGGCGCAGAGAGCCTGGAATATTTCGACACCGACGGTACGATCATTGCGCGGGCATCTGATCTGTGGAGCTTCAGCCTGAGCACTGATAAGGAAGATCAGTCGTATCAGTTCTGGGATGTTTTAAATGGCAAGCAGACAGAGCTGATCCAGGACCTGCAGCAGGACGATTCAGGCAAATTAAGGCAGTATGTCGCCAGCGCCATCATCGATGATTCTCACCAGACCATCGGTATGATTGAGATGGGTCTGGCAGCAGATGCGCTGGAAAATGCTCTTAAGAATACAGATTTTGCAAATGTTATTTCTGGAATCAAAGTGGGCGAGAATGGATTTGCATTTGCTGTCAATAAGGAAGATAACACATTTGCCTACTATCCAAATGAGGATCTCATCGGCAAGAATGTGACCGATTACGGAATCAAGATGAGCCAGATAGTGGGCAATTACAACGATTTCCTTACTATAAATGGCATATCATATTATTGCGCAGCCAGCGACTATGATAATTACATTATCTATGTTGCGGTGCCGATGTCCTCACTAAATACAACAGCCATGCCGGTTGCTCTGGTGACGACAGGCATTATGCTGGTATTTATGCTGATCCTGTGGCTCCTGTTCAGTATCGACCAGAGGCCGACAGCTGAGGAGATTGAGGCAGCGAAGGCGGCTGAGACCGTAGTTAATAAGGAAACTGTGGATGTGGACATGGGTGACGGCAGAAAGGCTAAGGCACGCTCAGTCACATCAAGGTGGAGCCACAGAGCGCTTAAATGGGACAGCAAGAGCGCAGGGGAGAAGACTACCACTGTGCTTAATATCATCCTTATGATAATCGCATTCGTCATCCTGGTGGCAATGATATTTGCCGATAAAATATTTGCGGCAGATTCACTGGTACACTTTATCATCAAGGGACAGTGGCAGAAGGGCATTAACATATTCTCAGTCACATACTGCATCCTTATAATCATCTGCATCGTTGAGATCACGGCGATCCTGAGAAAGATAATTATGTGGCTGGCGCAGAGCCTGAATGCCAGAGGCGAGACCATCTGCCGCCTGGTGGACAGCTTCCTTAAGATCGCATCGGTAATCGGGTTACTGTATTACTGTCTGGGTACCCTGGGCGTGGATACAACAACCCTGGTTGCATCGGCAGGAATCTTATCATTGGTTGTAGGTCTGGGTGCAAATAGTCTTATCAGCGATATACTGGCCGGGCTATTTATCGTATTCGAGGGAGAGTTCCAGGTCGGCGATATTGTTACAATAGACGGCTTCAGAGGAACTGTTATTGAGATCGGTGTGAGAACCATTAAGGTCAAGGAAGGCGCCGGCAATATCAAGGTATTCTCTAACAGAAACGTAAGCAACGTCCTTAACATGACCAAGGATTATTCAGTTGTTGCGCTGGATATGAGCATTGAGTATGGTGAGGATCTCAGATATGTGGAGAAGGTTCTGCAGAGCGAGTTTCCGCATATCAAGGAGAAGCTTCCTGCCATCGTCGAGGGCCCATTCTACAGAGGTGTATCTGAGCTGGCAGACAGCTCCGTAAATATCAAGATCATCGCAAAATGTACCGAGGCTAACAGAGTTCAGCTCGACAGGGATCTGAGAAGACAGCTTAAGCTGGTATTTGATAAGTACAACATCAGTATCCCATTCCCTCAGGTTGTAGTAAATCAGCCGACCGAGATCCTGCATGAGGCCAGCGTTAAGCAGGAGAAACAGGCCGATACATTCGTAGAGAAGCAGGCGGAGGCATTTGAAAACACCGATATAAAGGAAAATTAAGTCAAAACGTTGTAACGCACAGTAACTGGACTGCTGCTTGCAATGGGACAGTACGATAGCCGGATGAGAGGCAGATTGAAATATCTGTTTCTTGTCTGGCTTTTTACGAGAAGCAGCGAGATTATCACAGAAAAGTGTTCATCGTCAGCTGGCGCGCACTTATAGCTTGAATAAAAAGGCTTAATGCAATATTATAAGCTAATTGATGCAAGTGTATGATTGCGTATACCACAAGTTTTCAGATAACCTGATGGGAGGAACGGATGAACATAATCTCACTAAATTCTTTCTATGATTGTACGAATTACAGATTTTTTGGCAGCAATGGTGAAAATGACCTGAGGCAGGGTATGATGTTGCTGTCTGAAGAAATCGCTCAGGATATTGCGGCGGTTGTTGGATATTGGCCGAGGAGTCTTGATAAGAAGCTGAATTTTACGCTTTCATTTTCAGATGAATTAATCGTGAAAGAAACCAATGGCAAGAAGGTATCAGAGCTTACAGCTGAGGTTTCGGCTGTAGTTTCTAAGATTGAGAGCCGGGAAGAATATCCGACAGCGCTGGTAGAAAGACTTAATCGCATTAAGAACGATTTGCTGGAGCTGGGCGATGAAAATGAAGACAACCCAGATACATCTAAGGATATCGAGCAGAAATACAATTCGCTGAATGACAAGATTGAAGAAATTATAAGAATCACAGACGCTGCTAATCTGTTCAACAATTCAGACATCGAGGCGTCAGATATTTATGAAATAAAGAGGCTGATCAGAGAGATTAGAAGCCGCGAGCACTCATATATTGTAACCGGAGATTATAAGAATAACAAAATCACACTTTATCTTAAGGGGATCTGCGAATTCGCGCATAAGAAGTCACTGTCAGAAAATTCAGTTTTCATATCAGTATTTGCACATGAAATATTTAAGCTCTGCCATCAGGAATGCATCAGGAATGCAGGCAACGTCTGGGACGCGAGAATGCAGGGAATGAAGGTCATATCCGAAAGCTGCGCTTCGTTCTATACATGGCTTTTTGCCGCAAATTGTCTGGGTGACTCATCGCTGGCGGATGCCATCAGGCGGGGCTGGAGAAGTCACGATTATGATGCATGGACCTCGTCAGGCGCCAGATATATTGAAAGATATGACAACTGGAGCCATGATCTGCTGAAGAAAATCTTCATCGACAGTCTGTGCAACTGGGCAGATGCCTACAGAGACCTGATCGCATGCGAGAGGTTGGGGCATAACCTGCCTATAAAATAGTGGATATGAGTTTTCACAGTTGAGTATAATAATTGCACTAAGTGAAAAAACACTCCCGTGCCGGGACGGCGCAGCCACTGTGAGAAAACAATCAGCGAAGGCGTTTTCGAACAGTGGCTGTTACGCCGAGGTTCACGGCACGGGAGAGGTTGTAGTAATTTCATGGAAAGGAAAACCATAGAGCATGGAGAAAAAACCATTTATAACAAAGGCTGCTCTTGATAAGATCATCGAGCAGTACCCGACTCCATTTCATATTTATGATGAGAAGGGTATAAGAGAGAATGCAGAGAGGCTGAAGAAGGCATTTGCATGGAACAAGGGCTATAAGGAATATTTCGCTGTTAAGGCTACCCCAAACCCATTCCTTATAGACATATTAAGAGAGTACGGCTGCGGCTGTGACTGTTCATCCATGACAGAGTTGATGCTCTCTCATGCCATGGGCGTTAAGGGCGAGGACATTATGTTCTCTTCAAATGCGACCCCGGCATCTGAGTATGCATACGCAGATGAGATCGGCGCGATCATCAATCTTGATGATATCACACATATCGATTTTCTTGAGAAGACTATAGGTCATATTCCTAAGACCATCAGCTGCCGATACAATCCGGGCGGATTCTTCTCTATCAGCAATAATATCATGGACAACCCGGGAGATGCCAAATACGGCATGACAACGGAGCAGATATTCGAGGCTTTTAAGCAGTTAAAGGCTAAGGGCGCGGAGAATTTCGGCATTCATGCATTCCTGGCCAGCAACACAGTTACCAATGAATACTATCCGACACTGGCTAAGACCTTGTTCGAGCTTGCAGTCGAATTAAAGAAGCAGACTGGCGCTCACATAAGCTTCATCAATCTGTCAGGCGGTATCGGCATTCCTTACAGACCAGATCAGGAACCGAATGATATCGCAGTGATCGGTGAGGGCGTTAGAAAGGTCTACGAGGAGATCCTCGTGCCTGAAGGAATGGATGACATCGCCATCTATACGGAGCTGGGTCGATTCATGATGGGCCCTTATGGCGGACTGGTAACGACAGTGCTTCACCATAAGCATATCCACAAGGAATATGTAGGCTGTGATGCATGTGCGGCCAACCTCATGCGTCCTGCCATCTATGGTGCTTACCATCATATTACCGTAATGGGCAAGGAAGATGCGCCTAAGGATCATATATATGATGTAACCGGATCCCTGTGTGAGAACTGCGATAAATTCGCTGTGGACAGAGAGCTTCCTGAGATTGATGACGGCGACGTTCTGTTTATCCATGACGCAGGTGCTCACGGACATTCAATGGGATATAATTATAACGGCAAATTAAGATCGGCTGAGATTCTGTATAAAGAAGATGGTTCAGCGCAGCTCATAAGAAGAGCCGAGACACCGGCAGATTATTTCGCTACATTGGATTTCTGCGAGGTGGGTAAGAAGCTGTGCGGGAAATAGAATGCTGAACGAGGATGCGCTGAGATGAGACCGATGACCAAGAAAGAGAAAAGTAAATATAAAGAGAAGGTCTCTGGAGCCAGACAGCTGAAATTTGGTTTCAGGCCTGAGCCCGATGAGGATGCATCCGGCAGTCTGCCGCTATTTGTCTGCATGGGCAAATACAACCAGTATTATTTCAGCCGTTATCCGGATGACAGTGACGAATGCGCAATATAATCTGCAGGAATGCTGAAATGGCAGCCGTAAACAAAATGCGAGCCTGCGATTGTATGTAAAAAAGAACAGTATAAAATATAAAAAAGTGGTATCATCATATAGATAATTTTGATGGTACTATTTTTTTGTGCCTTTTTTCATGAGATTTGTTTATGAAAAATAAGGGGAGTTAGCAATCATGGTCGATTGCGGTCGGTCGTGTTTAATGTGCTATATAGATGTATATTTGAAAGGAGAAGGTAACATGAAAAAAGTATTTACTATCGCTGTATGCGCAGCTCTGTCTATGAGCCTGTATACAGCAGCATTTGCAGCACCGGATGCTCCGGCAGCGGCTGATGGAGCAGCTGTTGTTGAGGAAAACGGTGAATCTGCAGGTGAGGAAACTGGCGGAGAAGAAGCCGGTGGAGAATCAGCAGGCGAGGAAGCTGGTGGAGAAGAAGCTGGCGGAGAATCAGCAGGGGATTCAGCAGACGGCGAGTCAGCTGGTGATTCCAGCAGCAACGAGCCTACTTATACAGCATCAGCAGAGGCTGATCCTGACAAGGCTATCACATTAGACGGCGTTGCAATGGGCCAGGTTAAGAAGCTTGTAACAACAGCATCTATCATGTATGATGGCGGCGTTCTTGACGAAGCACATTCTACTATGGCAAATGTAACAGAAGAAGACGGCGTTACTAAGATCGTTAACGAAGAGCGTGAGGACGATGTTGTAGGTATCGCAATCAGAAACACAGGCTCATTCGTATTAGGCGGCGAGTCAGATCCTGACCTGGTAGCTGAGAAACTGAATTTCTCATTCGTAACAGGCAACTATGATGGCGATTGGGATAAGTTCTGCGAAGAAATGGGATATCCTGCAGGCACAGAGCTGGAAGACATGGCAGCAGATATTATCGCCAATGGCAATACCAGCAGCTATACTAACCTGGGAGTTGCAGCTCCAGAGACAGTAGTTCTTAATGATTACTACATTGACCTGGCTGGTTCAGGCTCTAATGATATGGGCGGCTTCGGCGCAGCAATTTATGTATCAGACAATGCTGTAGCTGAACTTAATAACTTCACAGTAATCACAAGAGGACCTGCACGTGGAACATTATTCACACGTTTCGGCGCTCAGGTAACAGTTAATAATTCAACATTCTATGCAGTTTCAGATGAAACAATTCAGACAATGCAGGGATGCCCTCCGGGATTATTCTTGGAAGGACATGTTCGTGCTACAAATGCTGTAGGCGCATCACATGTAACATATAACGATTCAATTGTTATCTCTCAGGGCTGGGGCGCTCTGTCAACAGACAGCGATGACCTGTATACAGTAGCTGGAGATCCTACAGTTCTGTCAATCAACAACAGCTATATCGCAGTTCTTACAAGCGGATACGGCGCATATTCAGACGGAGCAGCAGAGGATTACTTCGTAGGTTCTGTAATCGATGTTCCTGACTATGCAGCAGTTGAAACAGGCAGCGGTGTCATTTCATTTGATGATTGCTATATCAATGCAGGAATGTATGGCGTTATGACACACTCAGGCAACAGCAGGGGCAGCATCATCTTCAAGAACAGCGATATCCACGTAGGTGAGACCATCGTTATGCTTCGTGATACAGCTAATACTGTAGAAATCGACAATTGTACATTAGCATTTGACGGCACATATGAGATGGATCAGATAAAAGCTAAGATGACTGGCGTTGACGTAGCCGGCATGGACGGATACTTCGGAACATTCAATGGTGTTTATGATTCATTTGAGCATACAATCTACAAGGCTGACGATTCTAACTGCATCGTTAAGTTAATCCACAACTCAGACAGTGGTTCTGGCACAGAATCAACAGGCGCAGCTCCTGTAGTTACAATCAAGAATTCTACTATGGCTGGTGATATCCTTAATACAGCAGCTATGGAAGGTGATGAGAATACAGCAACCAGCGGACCTGCAGGTGAAGGCGTTCGTACAGCTCGTAGCCTGGAAGTAACACTGGATGCATCTGATATCTCAGGCGCTATCTCACTGGGCAGCGATACATGGACAACAACATATTTCGCTTCAGGCTCTAATACAACTCAGGCTATCGGATATGCATCAGCAACAGAGCTGGGCAGCTTCCATGATGATGGATTCGGTCTGTCACTTACACTTGTAAATGCTTCTACATGGACAGCATTAGAGACATCTTACCTTACAGAGCTCACTATCGATGAGACATCAACAGTAGTTGGTACTATCACAGTTGATGGTGAAGTTGTTGAAGGCGCTGGCACATATACAGGCGAGATCGTAGTTGAGCCGGATGCAGATGCAGTAGCAGCATACGAAGAAGCTAAGGCAGCAGAGGAAGCTGCAGCAGCTGAAGAAGCAGCACAGTCAGAAGGTGGAGAGTCAGCTGACGGCGAATCAGCAGGTGAAGTTCCAGCAGAAATGCCAGAAGGCGAAGCTCCAGCAGAGCAGTAAAATGGTATAACTGCCTGTCAGGGTACAGGCAAATGAATATGACTAACTCGCGAGGGTTAGATAAGAAAAGGGGTCAGGCTGCAGTTAAGCGGCCTGACCCCTTTTTACAACAAGCATTCACTCATGTTACATTAAAATGCTCTGCGAGAATATTTTACCTGTGCAGATAGAGCACCTTGTTTTTAATGAGCAGCATTTGCGGCGAGCTCAAGCATTTGCTGGAAGGCAAATGGAATTGATAATCCTAAGAGGGATACGAATGAGTAGTGCAGGATGTAATAGACCGGAATGAAGACATCTGGCCATTTATGCTTCGGCATTTTATTAAATGAGAACAGCATGATAAATGGAATGGCGGCGAACATCTTATAGGACGATCCCATACCCCAGGCGGCAAATTCCGGCACCATGCTGAGGGCATAATCGGTGAGGCTGAGCACGCCGATGCAGACGCATAAATATACTGAAAAGGACAGCGAGCTGAAGCGGCTCTTAAGGGATATAAAGAAGGTCTTATGGGTGCCGCCCTGCGCGATATGCTCGGCCTCGTTATATTTAAGTGATAATACAACGAGAAAGAACAGGATATAGCTCGGAAGCTTGTAATTGGCCAGCAGGGATGAGCCCCATACAGGTATGGAGATGATGCCTTTTTTAACCAGGCCATCCAGGAAGATCGAACCGATGATATAAATTACAGGCAGGATCGAGCAGCTCTTAAATAGCAGCAATCTGCCGCCGGAGAGCTTCTTAGGCTTATATGCCAGGAAGAAGTAGAACAGCGAGCATAAGGACAGATCAAGAAATACATTAATATTAGCATAATGCTGGATAAGGTATTTGGCGGCGACGCTGGTGAAGTTCGGGACATAGTTGTTTAAGAAATCGATTATATTGGCACCCTTTACTGATGCGAGCATCTCCTTGATCTGATCGATATTAATCAGCTCCAGCAGTGATGGATCTAAACCGAAGGTCTCCAACAGCTGCGGATGGCTGGTTATAATATCGATTGCCGAGCTTAGATCAATGGAATCGAAGACCGCCTGAGCCAGATTCTCAATTATTGATGCGATAACATTTTGAAGGAAGAAGGCACAGGCGAAATATGTTATGACAGCCAGGCCGATGTTAGTGAACATGGTCCGGAATATGCCTTCAGGCTTGGAAAATATAGTGGAAAATGATGCCACCAGCAGCAATGGGAAGGTGCAGTACCCGAGGACGCTGCATATGCCAGAGAACCATTCAGGTGCAAATTGCAATTCTTCGATTCGTAAAAAGTCAGCGACCTTGCCATATATATTTAGTATGGCGCAGACCTGTGATAATGTAAGACAGATAAGAGCGATAAATCTTAAGCCTCTGTAAGTGATAAATCCGCGATATCTAAGATCGCCTGGTAATGCCAGTGTCATATAGATGTGCCTTTCCGAATGCTGGGTTGAGTTTCGATTGCTGCGGCATATGCGCGTTTCATGCGCCGCATGCAGCAATCCGAGGGAAAGTATAACATTACGAATTATCAGGGTAAAGCCACATCTGTTACATACGTACAGAAGTTTTATGTATGTGAAAAATCAGTGAAAATAAAATTTTGCAGCGTGACTATATATTTTTTATATGTTAGAGTATCTGGCGGCTGTGAGTGATACGAAACAGCATATAATTTTGCCTGCTTTGTTCAGGTGCAAATAGAGAGGATTTTGTTGTATGAACCAGAAGAAGGATGTAATCCGCCTGTCGGATCATTTTACATATGGAAGATTATTGAGATTTGCGCTTCCAACCATGATCATGATGGTATTTACGTCCATATATGGCGTGGTTGACGGA
>CAVARE010000054.1:0-24314 GCA_963591145.1 Anaerotignum sp.
AACGGTACGTACGGTGCTGTGAGAGGACGGCGGCTAATCACCGCCTCCTACTCGATTGACGCGGTGAGATGGATGGTATAACATAAAAACGGAAAAACCGCACCCTTATCTGATTTCTCAGACTGCAGGTACGGCTCTTCCGTGTGTTTAGAAAATGTTGACTTTTATTTCGTCAGCAGGCTCACTGTGAGCCGCTGCCAAAATCACTATTATGCTGTCATGGTACAACTTCAACCTAAAATAAAGTTGAAAATATAAAATCTGAGGTCCGGATAACATGAAGCTATTCCGAAAATATCTAAAACAAAGGCAATATTATATACTGACGGGCGTTCTCTTCGCCCTTGTTTTTGTAATCTCATTTGCACTTTATCATATACCGCTGAAATATTTGATCTATCCGCTGGTTTTATGCATACTGGCAGCAGTTATAATCATTTGCATTGATTATGCGAGAGTTAAGAGAAAGCATCAGCGGCTGACAACAATCAGGACATTTGCAAATGCAGGGCAGGATGAATTGCCGGAGATCAGGAACATTGATGACGCGGATTATCAGGAGATCATAAGGCTGCTGTGCGCGGAGCATGAGGAGTTTTCCCGGGATGTAGCAGGCAAATCCTCCGAGATGCGGGAATACTATGCAATATGGGCGCATCAGATAAAGACGCCCATCGCATCGATGAGGCTGAGACTTCAAAATGAAGATTCGGAGCTGTCGAGGACGCTGTCGGCTGACCTTTTTAGAATCGAGCAGTATGTCGAGATGGTGATGACCTATCTAAGGCTCGATTCAAGCAGCACGGATTATATAATAAAGCAGTATGATCTGGATGGCATAGTAAAATGCGCAGTGAAGAAATTCTCCCGCGAGTTCATAGGTAAGAGAATAAATCTAATATACGAGCCGCTGAATGTGGCGGTGCTTACGGATGAGAAGTGGCTGTCCTTCGTAATAGAGCAGGTGCTGTCAAATGCTCTTAAATATACCATGGAAGGCAGCATAGAGATCATGATGGAGCCGGAGAATAAACTGATCATCAGGGACACCGGAATAGGTATCGCGAAGGAGGATATCCCCAGAATATTTGAAAATGGATACACTGGCAGTAATGGCAGGTTAGATAAGCGTGCCAGCGGAATAGGTCTCTATCTGTGCAAGAGAATCTGCCATAATCTGGGGCATGAGATAAGTGCAAGATCCGAGATCGGACAGGGTACTGAAATCGTAA
Organism: Anaerotignum sp.; assembly: GCA_963591145.1. Classification (GTDB taxonomy): domain Bacteria; phylum Bacillota; class Clostridia; order Lachnospirales; family Lachnospiraceae; genus RGIG5612. The sequence continues at coordinate 1,233 of CAVARE010000054.1, forward strand.
TAGACCTGGGGCGCAGACCAGTGGAAGTGGAATAGGCAGGTTCACCTTCTCGCGTTGACGCGGCGGGACGAATGGCATAACATTATAGTAGCGAGGAATCAGTATTATGTATCGTTTACTTATTATTGAAGATGACAAGGGAATAGCGGACGCGATCAGGACGCAGGTCGGCATGTGGGACATACAGGCGCAGTGTGTGACGGATTTTAGAAATGTAATGGAGCAATTCACTGCATTTGAGCCGCATATCGTGCTGCTGGATGTGCTGCTGCCGTTTTTTAACGGATATCACTGGTGTCATGAGATACGCAAGGTGTCGAAGGTTCCCATCATATTTATCTCGTCGGCCTCCGATAATATGAATATGATCATGGCCATGAATATGGGTGCAGATGATTTTATAGCCAAACCATTTGACCAGAGCCTGTTGGTGGCCAAGCTGCAGGCGCTGCTTCGCAGAAGCTATGATTTTGCGGCTTCTAATCCGATCATAGAGCACAGGGGTGCTATCTTAAACGTAGGCGACAACACTCTTACGTATAGGGATGAGAAGATCCCACTGACTGGCAATGAATTTAAGATCCTCCTGACATTGATGCAGAATAAGGGCAAGATCGTAAGCCGTGAGCGCCTTATGGAAATCCTGTGGGACAGCGAGAATTTTGTAGATGAAAATACGCTGTCGGTGAACGTGAACAGATTAAGGAAACGGCTGGACAGCGCAGGACTGGAGAACTTTATCGTGACCAAGGTGAAGGCAGGATATCTTATAGAAGGTTAGTACAGCGGTCTGCAAATAATTTGCTTAGGAAAAGCCTGACGCAGCCTGGAACATAAAGCAGCAAAATCTTACAAAAATGTAAGAAGAACGAGGGGATTTGTAAGCCATATCAATGGCAAGGCGGATCCTCTTTTTGTTATACTGTGGACAGTGAGATGAGCCAACGCAGGCTGTGTTGGAAATGAACGCGAGTTTAGGTTCGGCATGAGCTTCTGGATGCAGACAGAACAGCCGCGCTGCGGGCTCATCATACGAGTGACTGTCAAATAGCATGCGATATGGCAGCAGCGAGGAAGTATCACATATCAGAAAGAGGATTTATGTATGGACATATTAAATGTAAGAGGTGTCAGGAAGATATATACGACCAGGTTCGGGGCAAATAAAGTTGAAGCCCTTAAGGATGTGTCATTTGATGTAGAGAAGGGCGAGTTTGTCGCAATAATGGGTGAGTCAGGCTCTGGTAAGACAACATTGCTTAATATAATAGCTTCATTTGACAAGGCAACGGAAGGAACGGTTATGCTGGATGGCAAGGAGCTGGCACGAATCAAGGAGTCTGATGCGGCGACATTTAGAAGGGATAATCTGGGATTTGTATTCCAGGAATTTAATCTGCTGGATAATTTCACGATAGAGGACAATATCTATCTGCCGCTGGTGCTGGCAGGTAAGAACTACAACCAGATGAGAACTAAGTTAGATCCGATAGCCTCCATGCTGGGAATATCAGGCCTTCTGAAAAAATACCCTTACGAGGTGTCAGGCGGACAGAAGCAGCGGGCAGCGGTTGCCAGGGCTATCATCACGGATCCGAAGCTGATTCTTGCAGACGAGCCTACAGGCGCATTGGACTCCCGCGCGTCGGATGATCTTCTTAACCTGTTCCACGAGATCAATAAGAAGGGGCAGACCATATTGATGGTTACGCATTCAGTGAAGGCGGCCAGCCATGCATCCCGTGTCATTTTCATCAAGGATGGCGAGGTGTTCCATCAGATCTATAAGGGCGATAAGACTAACGAGCAGATGTATCAGCTGATAGCTGACTCCCTCACCATGATCACGACAGGCGGTGCCAGACAATGAGTATAGGATTATTTTCGAAGCTGGCTCGCGGCAATATCAGGAAGAACAGAAAATTATTTGTGCCGTATATGATCAGCGGGACGGTACTTGTAATGATGACATATATATTGATGTACCTGTTTTCATCAGCGACACTGGATCAGATTGAGGGCGGAGGCGTGATGAGAGAGATGATGCTTCCCATCGCAATCATAGTAGTTGTATTGTTCTCGTTTTTCTTCATGCTGTATTGTAATTCGTTCTTAATGAAGCAGAGGAGCCGGGAGCTGGGATTATATAACGTCCTGGGTATGGACAAGAAAAATATAAGCATGCTGATGTTGTGGGAGAGCCTTATGACATCGGCTGCGTCGATTATAGCAGGTCTGATATTGGGCATAGCATTGTCGAAACTGGCAGAGCTTATTATGGTAAATCTGCTGAAGGAAGAGGCGACATTTGCCTTTAATATCAGCTGGGCAGCCGTGCTAAAAACGATATTGTGCTTCGTAATAATATATGCGTTGATGCTTGTTATCTCGATGCTTCGTGTGGGCACCAGCAGTACAATTGAGCTTATTAAGGGCAGCAGCACAGGTGAGAAGCCGGTTAAGGCTAACTGGCTGGTGGCGATAATCGGAGCCGTGTTCCTGGGAGCCGCATATTTTATAGCCCTCACCATTGATGATCCGCTCAGCGCAGTGGTATGGTTCATCGTGGCGGTGATTCTGGTAATAATCGGTACATATCTGCTGTTTATCGCAGGCTCTGTGGCGATCTGTAAGCTCCTTCAGAAAAACAAGAGATTTTATTACAATCCGCAGCATTTTGTATCGGTTTCCACCATGGCATATCGAATGAAGCGAAATGGCGCGGGTCTGGCATCCATTTGCATACTGATCACATGCGTCCTGGTGCTGATAACCTCTACATTCAGTCTGTATGCGGGCGAGGCCAATACACTGGAAACGAATTTTCCTTATGACATGAGATTTATCATGGGCAACAGGACACTGGACGAGAAACAGTTCACGGAGATATGTGATCAGATCCGCGAGATCGTGCCAGACATTATAGATGAAAATATCTACAACAGTTCCTATTTCGAGGGCATATTTGTGGACGGAACGTATGAGCTTTCACGAAAGGATTATGACGGAAGCATCATGGATGGACTGTCTAATCTGGCAAATGTAGAAGTAGTATCGCTTGCTGATTACAACAGGATGATGTCAGCCCAGGAGGAGCTCGCGGATGATGAATGTCTCATCTATACTAATGGTATTGATATAGATGCGGAAACATTTGACATGGAAAATTGCAAGTCGCTGCGGATTAAGAAACACGTGGATAAGACGAAGACTACGGGGGTAGAGGCGGATTTATCAATTGTGCCATATGTTGTGATCGTCGTAAATGATCCGGATCAGTACCTGACACCTGTGCAGAATCAGCGGGATTCCTATGGCTTATATGGCCTAAACACAATCTGGAGCTTTAGCTGGGATATGAGCGGCACGACTGAAGAAAAACTGGAGAAATACGATAAACTGTCCCAGGTGATCTATGAGATTGCACAGGAATATACCGATGAGAATAGCATAAATGTAATTTCACTTCGGTCGAAGGATGCGACCAGATCCAGCTTCTATACACTATATGGGTCACTGCTGTTTATAGGACTCATGTTGAGCATGATATTTATATTTGTCTCCATAGTGATCATTTATTATAAACAGCTGGCGGAAGGATACGAGGATCAGAAGAGATTCGAGGTTATGCAGAAGGTCGGAATGACCAAGGCTGAGATACGTAAGTCGATAAATGCTCAGGTATTGATCGTATTCTTCGCGCCGATGGCAGGTGCGGTGATACATCTGGCAGTGGCATCCCGCATTATCTGGAAGCTGCTGCAGCTGTTCTTCTTCCGCAATATCTGGATCATGATAGCCGTGGCAGCAGGATGTGTGGTGATATTCCTCGTGGTATATGCGGTGGTCTATAAGCTGACATCCAATGAATATTATTCAATAGTAAGCAAGAAGGCCTGATGGCCGGCAAGGAGAGCGTGAAGCTCTCCTTATTTTTTTGAATGGTGCAAATCGCGCCGAAATCCTGAAGAAACGCAAGGCCGGAGATGTGAGAACTTGCCAGCAATTTGCATGACAAATATTAGCTGCTGGTTTATACTGTGAATACCTTGGCTGCGGGCAGATGCTCGCGGCTTAATCCTCGGAAAGGAGTGCGCCATACATATGGGTAGATTCGTTAATCCTGATAATAGTGCATTTCAGGTGGCACTTAATTCTAAAATATATGTAGATAAGACTGGACTGATCAAGTATACCAACAGCGTACTTGATACAATGGATGGCTATATCTGCAACAGCCGTCCGCGCAGATTCGGTAAGTCCTATACGGCAAATATGCTGGCGGCTTATTATAGCAAAGGCTGCGACTCAGAAACCATGTTCTCGGGACTTGAGATCAGCCGCGATCCTGCGTTCAGAGAACATCTTAATAAATACGATGTAATTCATATTGATATTCAGTGGTTTCTGGCCAATTGTGGGGATGTTAATGATATCGTTTTCACGATAACAGATACCGTTGATTGGAATGAATTTCGATGGATTAAAAACTGCGATTATAGAAATGATCTCTGGTGCGGAGGTCAAGGTTAACACTTCCATTTTCAAAAATGATCCGGCTAAAATAAAATGCAAGGATGACGTGATCACTTACCTTATTCATCTGGGCTATTTAGCCTACAATGAAGAAAATGGCACAGCATTTATTCCCAATGAGGAAATCAGGCAAGAACTTAGTACAGCCGTAGCAAGCAGTAATTGGAGCGAGATGCTTTCATTTCAACAAGAATCGGAGCAGTTGATTACTGCAACGCTGCAGTGCGACGAAAAGAAGGTGGCCGAGACAATCGAAGAGATTCATTCAAATTATGCATCAATAATAAAGTACAATGATGAAAATTCATTAAGCAGTACCCTGGCAATTGCATATCTTGGGACAATGAAGTACTACTTTAAGCCTGTTAGAGAATTACCAACAGGAGTTGGATTTGCAGATATAATTTATATTCCAAAACCAGAATATAAGGAAACCTATCCTGCCCTTGTCGTTGAACTGAAATGGAACAAAAATGTCCAAACAGCTCTGCAGCAGATCAAGGACAGGAAATATCCGGACGCAATCACAAGTTATACTGGAAACATTCTTCTAGTCGGAATCAATTACGATGAAAAAACGAAGACCCACGAGTGCGTGATTGAAAAGTATAATAAAGAATGACGGGCCTCGTAGAGATCCGTCATTTTGAGATGTCTATCATGCTGGGAAACACACTTAAGTATGCCCTGTTTGATTTTTAGGTCAATCTGTAAAGACCCAAGCCTGAGTGGTCATATTTGCCTCAAAGCTCCACAGCTGAATTTTTATTAAGAATTGCTCCGATGAGATATAAAACCGGAAGTGCAAGACTAATCAGCGTGATAACGATCACAAGTACGAGCAGTGCAAGAGGCATGCTTACGATGATAAACATTGCCACATTTCCAATCAGGTCTATTCCAAGAAGAATGCTGCCGAATACTATGCAGATCGTAGACTTATCTGGTTTGTCGCAATTCTTAATACCGATAATTCCTGTGAATAATTCCAATGCCGACAGAACAATGCTGATTCCCAGCATTCCATATACCGCAACATTAGCTGCTGCCATGCTGACACCTGACTGAGCTGTGTAGTATTCCATAATTCTGACACCGAATATCAGGCTTATGATCTCGCTAAGAAGAGCTATTCCCGCAAATATGATCATCAATATTCCTGTTACTTTTAAAAATCCTTTTCCCTTCATCTAAATGTTTCTCCTATTAATATTTGCATATGTTAAGAACCAGATACAACAATCGCATCTATCATGCTCTCTTTTACAATTGTGCATTAAACGTACCAACGTCTTTGTTTTAGAACGCTGACATTACAGTAAATGACAGTCCGCTCACCATAGCCAGCAGAAATCCCAGACAACAGAAAACGATGCTGATCGTAAGTCCTGCGATGGCAAGTCCGCGTCCCTTCATTCTGGAATCCTTAGTCTGTCCCATGCCAATGGCACTGAAAATTATTCCAAGTATAGGGAAGAAGAATGCTAAAACAAATCCTGCAATCGCCATTCCACTGTATGAGGTTCCTTCGTCATATTTATACGAATCACCTGCGAATGATGGCTCATCAGTCCAATTATTTTTTGTCTCTTCATCTGTTGTAGTGTCCTGAGCAGCAGATGAATCCGCTGCGAATGCAGTATCTGATTCATGTTCTGATTCACCATTTGAGCTGTCCTCATTTGTAAATTTATCTGTTTCAGTATCAGCTGTCTCATCTGCAATTTTCATTCCGCATTCTGGACAGAACCTGGTATCTGCGGATATTTTTCTGCCACATCCACTGCAGACCTTATCACCAGTATGCTGCATGGCTCCGCACTCTGGGCAGAACATATCATCGTCTTTAATTATAAATCCACATTTTATGCATCGTGCCATGTTATATCCTCCTTATCAATGTCATTATCTATGTTAATCCTGAACTATCATTTTATGCGCGGCAATTCTATCTCATTACATATTTTTTGTAAAGCTGTGATTTGATTACTATGTCATCTGCCCGCAACCGATACAGGCACAGTATAAACCAGCCCTGCGATTTTGTCATGCCGAATGCAGCCGTATCGAATGCAGATATGCAATAAATCCCACCACATCTGCAAGAAACCAGCCGATGGGTACGGCCCACCAGATGCCATTTAATCCAAACGCAGGGACATTCGTAGATATCCAGGCGATCAGCACCCGGGTGCCCAGAGAAATGATTGTAAGAATAAGTGACATCTGTGGGCGATTGACGCCCCTGAAGTAAGCATACCACAGGAACAGCAGCCCGATGCCGATATAAAATGCGCCCTCGATATGAAGATAATTAATACCAATATTAAGAATCTCCGTCTCCGCCGGATCTATAAAGATATACAGCAAATATCTGGCACAGATAAATACAATTATAGACACCAATGCACAAAATCCCAGGGAGATTGTGCATGCGCTCCTTGTACCCTGCTTGATTCGCAGTCCTGCCTGAGTTGCAGGCTGTGCCTTATCCTTATTTATACAATCCGCATTCTGTGCTTTTATATTTCTATCTTCGCCTATTTTTCGCTCTGGAATATCAGCATAGCTCTCAGATTTTCTGCCTGCGCCATAATTCTGTGATACAAAAATGGAGTATGCATTGGCATATTCCTGTGCCGGCATATAGGCAAATGTATCGATCTTAACCGCCGCCGCAAAGGCTGCCATGGCAGCCGTGCCGAAACTGTTAACCATACCCTGCACCAAGAGGATGCCGAAATTCATAACCGATTGCTGAAGAGAAGATGCCACAGAATATCTGACTATCTCACGGTAGGGCTTATTCATCTGCTTCCACCATGACGGATGAATGCGAAATTCGTCATTAAGATGCCATGCATACAGCATGAGGCCTACGCCGGCTATAATCTGAGAAATCAATGTAGCTACCCCTGCGCCTTCCAGACTCCAGTGAAAGCCCACAACGAATAATATGTCCAGACCTACATTCAGCACCGAGGATGCCGCCAGAAAATATAACGGCACCACAGAATTTCCGATTGACCTCAGCACATATGCGTAGAAATTATACAAGAATATAAATAGCATGCCCGGCATTACGATCTGCACATAATGATACATCTGTACAAATAGTTCATCTGGAATATTAAGGAAGTGCAGGATTCCTTTCATTCCAACCATAACCGCAATACAGAGTATCACGGAGAATCCTCCCACCATGGCAAATGACGTCTGGAGCGATGCCCGGAACCGTTCCTTATTGCCTGCGCCATAATCAAATGAAAACAGCGAGCCACAGCCCATACACAGACCTATCAATATTGAGGTCACAAACGTCATAAGCGTATAAGCAGAACCCACAGAAGCGAGAGCCTCGGATCCCACGAAACGCCCCACCACCCAGGTATCCGCTATATTATAAAATTGCTGTAATAAATTACCCAAAATCATCGGCAAGGCGAATTTCATCATTGATGAAGTCACCCTGCCGGTTGTTAAATCTATTTGCTTATCCATAGTTTACTCAGTATAAACCAGCAGCTAATATTTGTCATGCAAATTGCCGGCAAGTGTCCATTGATTTCATTCGAGAATCGAAATTTGTTTATCAGGAAAATAAATAAACAACAAACAAGAGCCTATATCGTCTGATATGGGCTCTCGCTGATTTAAAGAAGGATTAGGTGAATTTGTTATTTAGAAACTGTATTTTATCCATCGTATAAATACTGTCATAACAACTGCGTAATGACAGGCTACAGCAGCCTGTCGAATGCAAGGAATACAATCGTTCTGACTTAGATGATGATACAAAAAAACTGACAATCTTTAAAGACCCACTTCATGATTATTTTAAGATGTCAGTTGCACAATGCCAGCAAAATTAGATGTCAGTTTTTGTATAACACCATGCATATGCATGTCAGTTCAGCCTTAAGCATGACTGATATCATCCTTAAATATATCTTCCATTATTGAAATAGCCAGATCAATCTTCCCAGAGTCCAGGCCGGCATAGTTAATGACTATGGTATGGGCGTTTCTGAGATTGTGATATTTCTCATAGTCGCTCAGCATGGAGAAATTAATCTGGTGCATCAGTGCGACTATTTTAATCTGGGCGTCGCTCATGGTGGTATTGACTCTCAGAAGAAAGTGAGTTCCGGCATCTGCCTCCTCAATCGTCATAATCTTAGAAAGAGAGGAATTTGTAATCGCCTTTAACAGGAGATCCCTCTTCTCACGATAGTGCTGCTTAAGTCTGTTGATATGACGCTCAAAATATCCCTCAGAGATAAAGTGCGCCAGCGTCATTTGCTCGAAGGAAGAAACCGTGCATGAATAGAAGCTCAGCGTCTCTCTGTATCTGTCCAGAAGCATAGGCGGCAGCACCATATAGCTGATTCTGATGGAAGGCACGAGGCTCTTCGAAAATGTATTCATGTAGATAACCTTCTGATTGGTGTCGATACTGTACATTGTAGGAACCATCTTGCCGACATATCGCAGTTCGGAATCGTAGTCATCCTCAATGATATATCTGTAATTTTCTTTTTTGGCCCAGTCGAGAAGCTCCAGTCTCCTGCTGATAGGCATTACGATTCCAGTCGGGAAATGATGCGCAGGGGACACATGAACGATACCAGCCTTGCTGGTCTGCAGTCTGTCGATCTGCATTCCATATGAATCAATCGGAATATAGTCCCATACAATGCCGTGATTAGCAGAGATGTCGGCAAATTTTTTATATCCCGGATCCTCTATGGCCACAACGCTGCTGGGGCCAAATAGTCCCATCAGACGGCTGTACAGATACTCGGTTCCTGCTCCGATGATGATCTGCTCAGGATTTACATTCATATTTCTGAAGGAATGCAGATGTTCCGCTATGGCCTCGCGCAGAGCCAGAACACCGTTATAAGGTACAGTTTCCAGAAGCTTTAAATCCTGGGAAGACAGGACGTTTTTCATTAACCGGGACCAGGTAGCCATTGGAAACAGGGTAAGAAATGAAGAATTAGCCTTAAAATCTACCAGAAATATAGGATCCACCGGTTGGGCTGCTATATATGGAGCCTGATGCGGCTCAGGATCAGGTAGCTGAACATTTTTAGACTTGTTGTTAAGGTCGATGGCATTAACAAAGAAACCACGGCCATGCTCAGCACGGATATAGCCTTCGAGCTGCAGCTGACCATATGCATTTTCGATGGTTGTGATGCTGACATTCAGATGTCCGCTTAGGGCGCGTTTGCTGGGAAGCTTCTCATTTTCCTTTATGATGCCGGACAGAATGTCATTCCTTATACATTCGTACAAGGCCTCGTACAGCGGCTTGGGTTTATATGAATCCAGATTGTATGTAAGCATAGATCTCCCTCGAATTGTTCTGAATAGTTGCCGAAATTTGATTTATATCTAAGTCACAGCTGTACAGTGAGGTTTATAGCATGCAAATGCAATCACTGCCCGCCGTTTTGCGAAAATCAATCATATTTGAAGTGTATTACAGCGATCTAATTATGTCAATTAACGCACATCTGGCAGGCTGCGGATAATTTTAATTTTCAACGAGATTTTTCGTATACTAATTATATGAAATGTGATACCATAACGTGGCTGCCTGAGCAGCAGATATCATATAGGCGCAGATAACTGTTGAGAGCCATATTTGCAAGGCATAAAGCCGCCTCTGGTTCAGGATGGTTACAGATATAGAAAGCAACATATGTATCAACATGAAATTATAAAAATGAATAGACATATCAATACTTTTGGACGCAGACTTATAACAACTGTTCTTATGACAGTTGTTTTTATTCTTGTATTGACCTTTATGCCTGTATCAGCATTTGCCGGCAGCGACGATGACCTGACAGCAGGTATTTCTTATATAAAATCGCTGGAAGATAAGGATGTAGCTGATGTAGAGGCTCAGCTAAAGGAAGTTAAGGCAGAGAAGAGAGCGGCAGCTATCGAAAGCGGCGACGTGGATGTGTGGTCACTATTTGATGATGCCATGATCATGGGCGACTCCCGTGTGGTCGGATTCTGGTATTTCGGATATCTGGATGAATCCCGTGCGCCGTCAGAGGGCGGAGCCACGATCCTGAGAATATCTGAATGGATAGAGCAGGCTCAATATGTTAATCCTACATATTTCTTCCTGGCATTCGGCCTTAATGATATTTCCATCGGTATCTGGGAAACGGTTGATGATTATATAGCCGAATATGATGCACAGATCGCCCAGCTCCAGGAGGCGTTCCCGAATTCGCATATTTATGTGGTTTCCATTATACCTGCGACGGATCCGGCATTTGAGACCTCGACGCTCTGGTACAATATCCCTGAATGGAACGAGGCTCTCAAGGCGCACTTCGCAGAGAGCGATACCGTTCACTTTATAGATATTACGGATACTGTGAATGAATACAGCGAATATTATGAAGTTGATGGAATTCATGTGCAGTCGCCATTTTATGAACACTGGGCGCAGGCTCTGTGGGCGGAGGTAGCAAGAGTTGAAACTGAATAAAAATGTGCAGATTGTTGCAGCGATCAGAATCGCAATGGTCGTGCTGCTGATCGTATTCATCATAGTGCTGGGCTCTGACAAGAAAAGCAGCGACGCTGATATGACAGATGTGGCAAATGCAGTAACAGCCGTACTTGATATGTCATCAGTACAGGAAGCCAGCACCCTTGACTTTAAGAAATATTATGACCTTACAGCGTCCGATTACGAAGCAGTTGTATTCTATTCTCCTGTTACCAATATGGATGCAGAGGAACTGTTAATTATAAAATTAAAAGACACCTCGCAGGCAGATACGGTAGAAGAAGCGATCAACAAACGGCTTGAGACGCAGAAAAACAGCTTCGAAGGATATGGCGCCGAGCAGACAGCACTGCTCGAAGATCATATATTGGACGTGCAGGGCAATTACATCCTGTATGTGGTAAATGCCAATGCAGCGAAGGCGGATGAAGCCTTCAGAGGCAGCCTGTAAATTAGCGTTTTATTCAAAGTGACCTCTAGTAATTATGAAATGTAGATTGCTCTGGTGCCGGGACGGCGCAGCTCCCTGCGAGAAAACAATCAGCGAAGGCGTTTTCGAGCAGGGGCTGCACGCCGAGGTTCACGGCACCAGGCGACATAAACTCAGATAAATGATATTCAGCAGCATTTTTTTCTTATTTATATTTTTACCTGTCACACTGATCTTGTATTACGTTGTGCCATGGAAGTACAAGAACTTACTCCTACTGATAGTAAGTCTTATTTTCTATGCCTGGGGAGAGCCTGTATATGTTCTTCTCATGATATTCAGCATAGTATTTAATTATTTCGGCGGCATACAGATAGATGCGCTCCGGCAGTGCGGGGAAGAGAAGAAGCTTAAGATCAGCTTCTTATTCACGGTTATAGTTAACCTGGCGATTTTGGGATTTTTCAAATATTATGGCTTCCTCTTAGGTACCATCAATTCGATTTTCTCCGTGAATATTCCATACAAGGAACTGAGCCTTCCTATCGGAATCTCATTTTATACATTCCAGACATTGTCATATATCATTGACCTGTATTGGGGCACGATTCCGGTTCAGAAGAATTTCATTTCTTTTGGAACATATATAACCATGTTCCCACAGTTAATTGCAGGACCGATTGTCAGATATATTGATATTGCCAAACAGTTAGAGAAGAGAAAACTGTCTCTTCAGAAATTTGGCGATGGTATGGCATGGTTTGTGCGAGGCCTGGCCAAGAAAGTTCTGTTGGCCAATAACATCGGCATGATGTTCGACTCAATCTATGCTCTCGGCTCTGACGGAAGGTCTGTCCTGACTGCATGGCTGGGCGCGCTGGCATATACGATGCAGATATATTTTGACTTTAGCGGATATTCTGATATGGCCATAGGCTTGGGCAAGATGCTGGGATTCGAGTTTGTCCAAAACTTCAATTATCCATATGTATCTAGGAGCCTTACGGATTTCTGGAGACGCTGGCATATCTCGCTGGGCACATGGTTTAGAGAATATGTATATATTCCACTGGGCGGCAATAGGGTTTCAGATGGAAGAAACATATTAAATATCATGATCGTCTGGGCGCTTACCGGTCTGTGGCATGGTGCCGCATGGAATTTCGTATTATGGGGTATGTATCATGGAATACTGCTGCTTCTTGAGAAAAAGTTGCTGAAGAGGCAGCTCGAAAGGCTACCTGCCGCTGCGCAAATGGTCATCACCTTCATATTAGTCATGCTCGGATGGGTGATGTTCTTCAGCGGCTCGTTGGGTGACATGGTCTCATATTTTGGCAACATGTTCGGAGTCACATCACAAGGATTTGCGGATAATACATCTGTTTATTATCTGCTTACGAATCTGGTTTTGATATTATTATGCTTTATCGCCTGCGGTCCGACCGCATGGAAGCAGGTGCGAAAGTTTGCGCTGAAGGAAGGCAAAGCCAGACAGATAATTACAATTGCCGCATATGCGATGATATTTGTTATGTCACTGGCATATCTGGTAAATGCAACCTACAATCCGTTCTTGTATTTCAGATTCTAGTTGCATCAAACACAGCAATGGAGGAAACATAAAATGAGCGAGACAGATCTTACGCGTGAAGAAAAGAAGAAGCTTCGCCGCGCGCAAGTTAAGAATAGACAGAATATGATACACCGGGTGATCACGATAATCGTACTCGGTGTTATTGCTGTCGGCATCTTATGGACTCTTATTGCTAAGGATAAGACTTACTCAGAGGTCGAGAATCGTATGTTGGCACAGAAGCCGGAGCTGACATGGAATAATCTTATAAGCGGCAAATTCATGACGGACATGGAGGATTACATAACAGATCAGTTTTTCCTCAGAAATCAATGGATTGAGATTAAGACTGTAGAAGATATCGTGATAGGAAAGCGTGAATCAAATGGTGTCTATATCGGTAAGGGCGGCTATCTGCTAGAGATTCAGGACGAGCCGGATAATGAAAATATAATTAAGACCTCGCAGGCCATTGCGGATTTTTCTGCCAAACATTCAGATCTCAATCAGGTTATGACCCTGGTTCCGAATGCTGCATATATCTGCGATCAGCTGAGGCCTATAGCTGCACCGGTTCATGATCAGAGTGAAGAGATCTCACTTGTACGAGACACGGTTGGAGATGCGCTGACATTTGTGAATCTTACAGATACGCTTAAGGCTCATAAGACAGAAGGCATATACTATAAGACAGATCATCACTGGACCAGTCTGGGAGCTATGTATGCATATGAAGCATTAATACCTGCGCTTAAGATTGAAAATGCTTCGACAGATTATACAGCATATCCTGTAACTCATGATTTTCAGGGAACATTGGCTTCAACCAGTGGATTTACCAGCTCGAAGGATACGATCAGTATCTATGTTTATAATGACAGCAGTCTGGATTCGTTGGTAACATATGTAGAAGAGGAGACCAAGACCGCCTCGATTTATGACAGCTCAGCTCTTGAGCAGAAGGACAAATACGAAGTATTCTTCGGCGGCAATCACATGAGAGTGGATATTCAGACCCCGAAGGCACCAGAGAGGACACTCCTGATCCTCAAGGATTCATATGCCAACTGCTTCGTGCAATTCCTGCTTCCATATTACAATAACATCATAATCATCGACCCTCGTTATTATTATGATGACCTGGATAAGCTGATTTCAGATAAGAATGTAACAGATATTCTCTATCTCTATAACGTATCTACATTCGTAGATGATACATCCCTGGCAGATGTGCTGAACAATGCCGGCAGCCAGACCGGCACAGCCTCAGAAGACAGCACAGACGCTGCCCAGGAAGTGGCAGATGAAGGTGAGAGCGAGATATCGTAAATATGCGTTGCATATCCTTATGCTTCAGCGTTTTTAAAATAGAGGATAAACATAGATATTAAGAATACTTTGATACTTTGTCCAAGATAGACTGCTTTGAAAATAGGGGATAAACATAGATATTAAGAGCCAGAACGAGCGAAGCACTACGAGAAAACAATCAGCGAAGGCGTTTTCGAGTAGTGACTTCGTCGTCCTGGCTCTTAGAAATTTACGTTTATTTTTGCATTGTTCGTTACAAGCACCAGAGTACAGCAAATCTCTCGGGATTTGCTGTACTCCAGTATTTTTGCCACGGATGAACCTTAAGCCTTCTTCATCTCAGCTGCCATTCTGGCCAGTGCCAGCCTGTCTGCCTTACCATTTGCATTATGCGGGAAGCTATCAACGTGGATGATATTCTCCGGCATAGCGAACTTAGGCAGGATAATCTTGATCTCATTCTTTAATGCCTTCTCCTCGATAGAGCCTACATAGAACATGAAGATCTCGCCTGATTCCTTGTCGAGGATAGCGCAGCAGTCGCTGCAGCCGTCGACTCCCTTGGCAGCATATTCAACCTCGCCTAATTCCATACGATAGCCCTTGTGCTTGATCATGGCATCCTTACGTCCGACCACAACTAACTGGCCGTATTCGTTGATAAATCCCATATCGCCTGTACGGAAGAATGTCTCATTCCAGCCCTTGCCCAGAGGATCAGTAACAAATGCTGCTGCGGTTCTGTCCTTGTCATTATAATATCCTGAGAACATCCATGGATTATGAATGAGAATCTCGCCCTTCTCACCCTGAGGCATCTCATGGCATTCTTCATCAGCGATGATAACATGGGTGCTTCTGTAAGGATCACCGGATGGAATTATGTCACCGGCATCGAAATCTCTGTCTACAGTCCACAATGCAACTGATAATAATTCAGTGCTTCCGTAGAAGTTCCAGAATTTGCCTTTCTTAGAAGCGGCAACAACCCACTGCTGCATTGATTTCCAGTTAGCGATCTCGCCAGATGGCAGGATAAATTCCATGTCAGGCAGGCAGTCAGGCTCCAGGACTCCGGCCTCTGCGATTGCAGTGAAGCTGGACGGTGTCATGCACAGCTCGTTGATCTTATTTTCCTTGAGATATTCGACCATCTTCTTAGGGAATGTAAGGAGTGAAGCCGGCATTACATATACAGATGCGCCGATTGCCAGCGGAGGATAGATATCCAGCAGGCAGTTCGCGTAATAGAATGGTGACTGATTGCCGAATACTGTATTCTCGTCAAATGGATATCTCTTATATGTGAATTCTGAGTAGTAGATAAGGTCTGCATGAGTATGCACAACGCCCTTAGGAACGCCTGTGGAGCCGCTGGTATACATGATGAACAGAAGGTCGTAGAAATTGCTCTGAACTCTGATCTTCTCAAGATATTCCTCGTCGATTTCTGCACCGATAAGTGAATCATATTCAACGAATTTGTATTTATCTCCCAGAGCTTCCTTGGCAGCAGCTGCCTTCTCATCGCAAATAATGAGCGATGGATTCAGGTTATTGAATATAGCCTGCAGTCTCTCATTTGGAGATGAAGTATCTAATGGAATGTAGAAGCAGCCTGCATAAAGTACGCCGAACATAGCCTTAAGAAATGGTACGTGGCGGGCATCCATAAGAATTACAACAGGCTCCTTATGCATATCATATTGCTTCAGGGCACTGCCGATCTTCATGGAGTCGAGCATCATCTCGTGAAATGTGGCAGCCTCTTTATCGTCAATAAAGGCTGGTTTGTCAGGGAATTTCTCGGCAGCACGCTCGAGATATTCCATACAGTTCTGGATATCGTAGTATCTCTTCATAATAAAACCCCTCTCTAAATATATAAATTTTGCACATAAATAATATCATTTATGAAAGAATAATTCAACATAATGACAATGTAAAAAAAATAACCCAGAATTTCAAAAGATTGCGGTAACGTTGAAAAGGTAGTGTAATTATGATAAATATAAGGAAGGCATGGGCTGCGTGCGTGTATGGCCGGCCCTGAATTTCAATAAAAACAAGTAGGTGAAGAAATGAATTACAAAAGAATCTTAACAATACAGGATATTTCATGTGTAGGTCAGTGCTCCGGCAGCGTGGCACTGCCTATTATTTCGGCATGCGGTCATGAGTGCTGCCTGCTTCCATCGGCAGTGCTGTCAACTCATACAGGCGGATTTACAGGATATACGTTCTGTGATCTTACAGAAGAGATTCCTAAGATCCACCAGCATTGGCGTGATGAAAATATCAAGTTTGATTGTATATATACAGGCTATCTCGGCAGCACGAAGCAGATCAAATACGTTGCGGATATGTTTGATGATATGTTAGGTCTCGGCGGCATCAAGGTCGTTGACCCTGCCATGGCAGATAATGGCAAGCTCTATTATGGATTTGATCAGGAATTCGTAACAGCCATGGGCCATCTGTGTGCAGAGGCTGATATCATACTTCCTAATATTTCAGAAGCCTGCTTTATGACAGGCATTGAGTATAAAGAAGAGTACGATCAGCAGTATGTTTCGAGCCTGATCTCTAAGTTAGATGAGATGGGATGCAAATGCATCGTAATGACTGGCGTATCCTACAGAGAAGGATATACAGGCGTGGTTATCTATGAGGATGGATTTTATTCATATTATGAGCATGAGAAGATAGCAAATGGCTGTCATGGAACAGGTGATGTCTATGCATCAGCATTTGTTGGAGCGATGCTTCAGAATAAGGGCGCGGTTGAAGCAGCCTGCATTGCCGCTGACTATGTAGTAGAGTGCATTAAGGCTACCCAGGAAGACGATGAGAAGAAGGCACCTAGATATGAGGCAGCAGCTAAGTCTAAGAACCCGTCATATGCTACGGACATTCCTGTAGGCGGCAAGGCAGGACATTGGTACGGAGTTGAGTTCGAGAGACAGTTAGGATATCTGATCGACAGACTTAAGTAATCGGATGAAGAATATTACTATTGGCATAATCGCTCATGTAGATTCAGGCAAGACGACTCTCTCAGAAGCACTGCTGTACCAGACAGGAGCTATCAGAAGCTTCGGCAGAGTTGATAAGGGAACATCATTTCTGGACAATGATGATTTGGAGCGAAGAAGAGGAATAACAATATATTCTAAGCAGGCCAGATTTGCATGGAAGGATACTCAGTTTACATTGATAGATACGCCAGGACATGCGGATTTTTCTGCTGAATTAGAGCGCTCACTGCAGGTACTGGATTATGCTGTGCTGATGATCAGCGCGATAGATGGAATAAAGGGACAGACGCAGACCGTATGGAGGCTGCTGGCGGAATATAATATTCCGACATTTGTATTTTTTAATAAAATGGATCAAAGCGGTGCGGACCGCGTTATTCTGTGGAATACATTTAAGAAGACCTTCACATCAGATATAGCTGATTTTACGGCGAAAAAAGCAGATGAAACTTATGATCAGATCGCCATGTGCTCAGAGGCTGCCATGAATAGCTTTCTGGAAACCGGCAGTGTTGATGACGATATGATCGCGGATCTGATCAGGAAAAGAAAGCTCTTCCCGTGTTTCTTCGGCTCTGCACTTAAGCAGGAAGGCATAACGCAGCTGTTAGATGCACTGGACAGATTCACAAGAGCCAGGGCTTATCCGACAGAATTTGGCGCCAGGGTCTATAAGATATTAAGAGACAGCGATTCAAGCCGCGTTACCATGATGAAGATAACAGGCGGTATACTGAAGGCCAGGGCGGTGCTGCCGGATGGTGATTCAGAGTCCAAGATAAATCAGATCAGATTTTATAATGGCATGAAATTCACCACCAAGGATGAGGCCGTGGCAGGCGAGATCTGTGCAGTCACAGGCCTGAAGGAGAGCTATGCCGGTCAGGGATTTGGCATAGAATCAGGCAGATCCATGCCGCTTATGATTCCGATATTAAGCTATCGTGTGCTGCTGCCGCAGGGAGATGACCCGGTTAAGGCACTGCCGGCATTTAAGACGATTGAAGAGGAGACACCGGAGCTGTCCGTATCCTGGGACGAGGACAGAAGAGAGATATCTGTCAGCGTAATGGGAGAGGTGCAGCTGGAGATCCTCACAACGATTCTTCGCGAGAGATATAATATCGAGGCTGCATTTGACACAGGCGAGGTCATGTATAAGGAGACTATCGCAAGCCCTGTTATAGGAGTGGGACATTTTGAGCCGTTAAGGCATTATGCGGAGGTGCATCTGTTATTAGAGCCGCTTCCTGCAGGCAGCGGATTACAATTTGCCACCAGAGTGAGCACGGATCTGCTGGCCAGAAACTGGCAGAACCTTATTATGACTCATCTGACGGAGAAGACCCACAGGGGTGTACTTACAGGTGCTCCGATTACAGACATGAAGATAACTCTCATCGCGGGCAAGGCACATACCAAGCATACCGAGGGCGGTGACTTCAGGCAGGCGGTATACAGAGCCGTAAGGCAGGGTCTTATGATGGCGGAAAATGTGCTGCTGGAGCCGTATTACAGGTTCATGTTGGAGATTCCTGCCGCTAGCATAGGCAGGGCGCTTAATGATCTGGATAGATTAAAAGCGACATTTTCGGCCCCGGAACTGGACAGCTCAGGCGGGACGGCGATTATCTCAGGACGAGGAGCAGTATCCCTTCTTAAGGATTATCCGAAGGAAATTTCAGCCTATACACAGGGAACTGGGCATATAACATTTGCAAATGACGGATATGATATATGCCATAATGCTGAGGAGATCGTGCTGGGCAAATGTTACGATCCGCAGGCGGATATCAGAAATACTCCGGATTCGGTATTCTGCTCCCATGGCTCAGGAGTGGTCGTGCCTTACGACGAGGTATATGAGCATATGCATTTGTCACTTGACGGTGCTGAAGATAATGATCCTGACGAATCGGAGCGGATACCAGTCCGTGCCGGGGAGCGGGACATTAACTTGGGTACCGAGGAGATAGATGCAATCATAGCCCGTATCTCCATGTCCAATAGTAAGGACAAGAAAAAGCCAGGCACATGGAAGAGACGGTTTGGCGATAAGGATGTCACAGGTCCTGCCAGGGCACAGGATATGGCTGCCGCGGCTAAAATACAAGTATTTCCTATCGAAGAGGCCGACTGCGTCGTAGTAGATGGATATAATGTGATATTTGCCTGGCCTGAATTATCAGAACTGGCCAGAGACAATCTGGATTCTGCTAGGGACGCACTGATTGATATATTAAGCGGCTTCCAGTCGATGATTTCTGGCAAGGTATTGGCAGTATTCGATGCTTATAGAGTGAAGAATCATATAGCAGAGCGTATGGTGCTGCAGGACGTTCAGATAATTTATACAGGCGAGGATGAAACCGCAGATCAATTTATCGAGAAATATACGAATTCTATGGGGAAGAAGAGTAAGATCGCAGTAGTCACCTCGGATGGCCTGGAGCAGATTATAATCAGAGGCCAGGGATGTATGCTGATATCCTCACGAGAATTCAGAAATCTCGTAGACAGGCTGAGAAGCCAGATGGTGGAAAGATTTGATATAAGATAGTGGTTAAACAATAAGCGTGCCGAGGTTCACGGCACGCGGGCTGTGTTGATACATTTGGATTTGTATATATCGACATGTACGTGAATGGGTAAGCGTGCATGCCTATGGGGGTTAATAACCGGTGCATAAGCACCGGTCAGATAGAAAGGAGAAGAATATGAACATTTCTAAGAAACTTATTAGTGGCGCTCTGGCAGTGTCTATGTCCGCAGTGATGGTAGGCAGTGCTATGGCAGCCGATGCAGGAGCTCCTGTTATTACAGGCGTTCAGCTGGCAGAATCCGCAGAGAATTACGTTGACTCTGCGCAGTACTCTCAGTATGAGACTGTAACATTCTCAGACGGCTCGACTCAGACCATCGACCCAGAGACCCAGACGTTCGTTCTGGTACTGGATGGAACAGTTGTAGACCTTAATGATTCTGACAACTGGGTTCCAGAGGCAGAACTCTATGTAGTTGACAAGGGTATGTATGACGAAGTAGCTATGTCAATGAACAATGCTAACTGGGGACCATTCTACTTCACAGGAGCTGCAACATTTGAAGATGGGGCATATGTTGAGAGCAAATCTATTCCTGCAGCAACTTCAACTACGACAATTACAGAGGACAGCATCTCAGGCGGTGAGATCAACATTGACGCTGATTATATAAGCGGCGTTTATGTTTATAATGAGACTGGCGCTCATACCCAGATCTCTGACCTTACCATCAATTCTGCCGGCATGGGCGGCAATGACTTTGGTACCAACGGCGGCTGGGGAACAGTTATCTCTGTATCAGGTTCAGCTATAGCTGATATCGATAATGTTGTTGTTAATACAAACGGTCCTCTTCACGATGGCATCTGGGCAGGCGGCAGCTCTGTAGTTGACGTTCATAATACTGTTGTTATCGCTAAGGAAGACGCAGAAACCTATAATTTCACACCATATTCTTATGACAAATTCATCATCGCAGATGAACCTCTTACAGACGAGCAGATAGCTGAATATGGCATCTCAGGCGAATATTATTCAGAAGATTATGAAGGCATGATGGGTTCTGGCACACATTATTATTACTATAATGATAATTATACCAGCAACTGGTCAGCTCCTATGCTTCAGAGCGTTCCGCTGGCTCTGGGTCTCTATGGCAGTATGCGAGCATGCATTTGCTACGGATCAGCTACATTAAGCTTCTACGACAGCCTGGCAGTTTCTGACATCTGGGCAGTTCTTTCAACAGACTCTGGCTCAGGTACATTAAATGCTACAGATACAGTAGCCCTGATCGGCGAGGTTGTTGACGCTGACGAAGCAGAAGAGGTTTATACAATCAACGGAGTTGAATATCCAGTTAACTTCTATGACACAACAGAAGGCTCTGGATATGTTACATACTGTGACGGATTCGATGACAATTTCTACGGATGTACATTCGTAGCTCCTGACTATATCGCTATCCTTACAGGTGGAACATTTGACTTCACAGAATCTGAAAACGCAAGAGGCTATGGTAAGTCAGACCGTATCGGCTTCATGAGCCATGGACAGGCTTATACAGCAGTATTAAGCCATTCAGACTTCGAAGTTTCAGATGCACTCTGGTCAGTAATGTCTAAGGGCGCAGTTGATATCACATTAGACGATGTTACTGTTGACATCTACGGCACAAATCCATGGAGCGGCGTATTATTCCAGTTCATGGATACAGATGATACAGGTACGGATGCTAACGACATGGAGATGGACGTTCTGGATCTGACATATGATGAATATATGGCAAATGAATCTGCAGCGGACGGCACGACTAAGACAGTTCTGATCAGCAACTCAACTCTTGAGGGCGATATCTATAACTCAACAGGTTCAGCAAATAATACTCATGTATCTGATGCATATGATGGCTCTACATCATACCTTTCAACATGGAATGCATCACTTATCAATGTAACACTTGATAATACAGAACTTACAGGCGTTGTTTCTACATCATATGCTCAGCACGTTGATGAAGAAGGCAATGCAATCGAAGGATTATTCTTCTTCAATAAGACAGGTGAGCCTATGGAAGGAACAGAAGAGAACACATATGATTATCTCCAGGCTCGTCGTGTTATGAATACACCTGCTTATAACGGAATCGGACAGATCAACCTGACACTTACTAATGGTGCAACCTGGCATGTATCAGGCGAGGGCATCCTCAACAGCCTTACAATTGAGCAGGGAACACATGTATATGGTTCAGTAACAGAAAATGAAGATGGAACCATCACTGTAGCACCTTCAGATGAAGAGCTTACAGTAGGCGTTTATGGAACAGTTGCAGTCCTTGAAGAAGCAGAAGAAACATCAGCAGGCGGCCAGGGCGGCGGCGAGTCAGCAGAAGAAGGCGGCTCAGGTGAAGCAGCTCCTGCAGGCGAAGGCGAATCAGCAGAGGAAGGCGGCTCAGGAGAGGCAGCTCCTGCAGGCGAAGGCGAATCAGCAGAAGGCGCAGCTCCAGCAGAGGCAGCTCCGGCAGCAGAAGACGCAGAAGTTGACAAATGGACAGCATATGTACAGTATCTTAATGACGTTTTAGATCTGGATCCATCATTTGAACTCTATGATCAGATGAAGGGCGAGCTGGCTGAAATCACACAGGATCAGTACAATGGCATGGAAGACGGCACGGTATTCGGTGCACTTCAGCACAGCTATCAGGCAGTTTCATTCGAAGAATATGAAATCGGCATGGCACTTCCTGACATCACATCAGCACAGGGAATCGGCTGATAGGCAGATATTCTTGTCCAGATGAAATGGCAATGAATGACATCTAATGATTAGGGCTTTGACTGTAAAAGGTCAGAGCCCTTTTTTCTTCAGAAAAATGAGCATAGGGAAATTGCATAAGTTCCTGTTTGCCTGCAAGCAGGTTTCTGGTATAATTTCCAAATGTGTTGAGCAAACATTAGTTTTGAAACTAAGTGATGAGGAAAACAATATGAAGCTATCGTCGCCATACAACGGCGCACTGACAAGAGAGCAGTTCCTTTTTTACGAGATGCGCACTACGGCAAAACTTCTTGCGGACGGACTTTCCGATGAGGAAG
>CAVARE010000055.1:0-32378 GCA_963591145.1 Anaerotignum sp.
ATCTGTCCAGATCTTATCTACCTTATTTTTGATAGCACCTGTTATCATGCTGTTTTCTCCTAAACATTGTTACTTTCTATTGGCAATATTATAAAAGTCGTGCTGTACATTAATCAAGACTTTGAATTCATCTTCCCCCGACCGCACCTCAGCCGTCTTCCTACTCTTTTTCTGCTGCCGTTTCCGCTAATTCTATATATTCCTTTAGCTTTTTCTGTAACAGCTTCTTATCTATCAGCTTCAGGTTGTACTCTGAAACCATAGTCGGTGAAAGGCTCCGGCTTAGAGCAAATTCTACAACCTCATCATCCTTGCTTGCACAGAGAATAACTCCTACGCTTGGATTTTCATTTTCCTTTTTCACTTCACGGTCAAGTGCCTCAAGATAGAGATTTATCTTGCCGACATACTCTGGTTTGAATTCTCCAATTTTCAATTCAAACGCCACAAGGCAGGAAAGACCTCTGTGATAAAACAGCAAGTCTATATAATAATCGTGATTGCCGACCTGCACGCGATACTCCTCGCCGATAAATGTGAAGTCCTTGCCAATCTCAAGAATGAAATCTTTAAGATTTCGTATGATTGATTTTTGTAAGTCATGTTCTGAAACCGCATCCGGAACATCCAGAAAATCAAGTACATAATTGTCCAGAAAGATATTTCTGGTTGCTTGCTTTGATTCGTCTATAGCAGGTGCAATCGGCTTCTGTGAAAGCATGTAGCGTTCATAATATCCGCTGTCAATCTGTCTTGCTAATTCTCTTGCACTATATTTTTCCTTTATACACATATTCATATAAAATATGCGTTCTTCCACACTCTTACATGCAGACATTATTTTCAAATGATTTGACCAGCTCAATTGTGTCAACAGTGTTGACACTTTTTCATTGTCTTTATAAAGCTCATAAAATTGCTTCATTCTGTAAAGCCCACGACGATTGAATCCCTTCAGCTCAGGATAATTCGTCGCAAAGAAATCTGCCAGTTTCTGTACAAATGCATCTCCGTACTCAGCGTCTTCAGACTGCTTGCTAATGTACTCACCTATATCGCGGTACATTAAAATCAACTCTTCATTTACTTTACGGTATGCACGTTCTTTAGCAGATTCGATAATATCAACAACTTTTTCAAATTGCTCATTGTAAGGTATTAGCTCTCTCATAATTATTTTACTTTCATAAACCTAGGTAAATACTATAGTTTCTCAGAGGATCACATTCTCTATCTTCCATTCATCTCCATGCATTTCAATCACACCGACCTTATGGCCTATGAAAACTGGGCTGAACTGCGAAATTTTCCTGACCGCAGTTCTACAGTCTCCACATGCCCTGAGACGTTGCTATGAATGTCATCGGTATAAAGGAATGTATCCAGGATAGATGCGTTTTCGGAATTTTATCAACGCATTGCCTCATTTTTTCATCCAACTCGCAATAATTTTCGTCCATTTAGCGTTTATTCGGACGAAAACTATTTGCTATCTGCACGAACATAAAACGTGCTTCTACCATCTGTATAAATATTTTTCTAAAGTTATTTTTCAATTGCATCACTTCTGACATAATGTGTTTTTCTGCCAGCTCCGATTTTAGTCAAAGTTCCATCTGTTACCAGTTTCTTCAAAGATGCCTCCACCGATGAACTTCCAAGACTCGGGCAGGATATCAATGCATCCTGTTTCGTGAATGTTCCCACCTGATCCAGTGCATACTTCTTCACAATATCGTAAGCCGTACTTTTAACTCCGGCTTTTCCCGTCAGGTTAACCCTACTTTCAAACTCCCGATAACATGACAAGATAATTCCAAGCATATATTTGATAAAAGGCTTCGGATCATTTTCTTCCTCATGCCAGCGAACATCAGCCTGCGCCAAAGCATCATAATAATCGTTCTTTGTATCGGCAATCGCTTTTTCAATACTGATGTACTGCCCCACCATATAACCGCTTCGATAAAGTAACAATAACGTCAGAAGCCTGCTCATCCTTCCATTACCATCATTGAATGGGTGTATACACAAAAAATCCAAAATAAAGCAGGGAATCAATATCAAAGGATCAATTTCTTCTTTCGCTGACGTATGGTTATAACTTTCACAGATTGAGGAAATTGCATCTGGTGTTTCATATGGTTCTAATGGTCGAAATAGAACAATCTTTTTCCCATCTGAAAGCATGGCATCAATCTCATTCGGTGTTGTCTTAAAGCAACCGACATAGGATAATGACGTATATTTCAATAAATCCCGATGCATCTGCAGAATGTAATTAGATTTCACGGGAATCATCTCATAATTTTCATGGACAAGATTCAATACATTCCTATATCCTAATATTTCACTTTCTTCGCGGTTATGTGGCGTTGTCTTGTCCTCGACCAACTGCATCAATCTCGCATTTGTTGTAACAATTCCCTCAATTCTGTTTGATGCCTCAGTACTTTGTACTTTTGCTATCTGCACTAATCTTTCAAGTTCAACTGGTTTTTGTCGTAAATATAATTCCTGTTTTCCTTTGTATTCGTGGATTTTTGCTACATAGGATAAAATCTCATTGTCCCACGTCCTATTCCTAAGTTTGTCGTAATTAAAATTTCTCATTTTATTCCACCTTTTTCTCCCAATCGTGCTTATCTTTCTCCCAATTTTAATACATTTTTGGGAGAAAGAATATTTATATTGGGAGATAATTACTGTTTACTAATTCTTATTCAACTTTTCATTTCGAATATAATATTCCAATAATCGTAATACATACTCTGGAGCGTGTCGCTTCTCCAATTCCCAATCTGAAACCGTACGATAAGGAATATCAAATTCCTCACAAAATTCTTTACGATTCAATCCTGTTAATTCCCTGATTTCTCTCATTTTATTCATCATGTATATAAATTCCTTTTACAAAGCCGCGTTGTGTATCCCATATGCTTAAATATAGCGCATTTCACCTAGGAACGCAACGCGTCTTTTTCCTTTCGTCATCACTTATGCCGAATCATAAGCCTCACCTCCCTTAACGCACGAAGAGCTGCCAATGCTATTTGCATCAGCAGCTCTTATGCTTAGTTCGGTGTTTTATTTTAGTCCTGATTCTTCTTAGAATCTTTGATACGATAGTAGTCTTCCAGATCCACGTCGATCTTCACTTTCGTATCGGGTTTTCGGTTGCTCAAGAGGCACACGGTCTCCACATGTTGTGTCTGTGGGAACATATCCACGCAGCAGCTCTTCTCTATCTGGTATCCCGCCAGCTTGAAGCTCTGAAGATCCCGGGCTAGCGATGATGGCTTACAGCTTACATATACTATGTTATCTACGCCATAGCTTAGGATCTTGCCCAGCGCCTTAGGATTGATGCCCTCCCTAGGTGGGTCCAGGATTATGGAGTCCGGCTTAGGCAGCGTATCCAGTGCCTTTAATACATCGTCAGCCACGAATCTGGCATTTGTAATACCATTTAACTCAGCATTTTCCCGCGCAGCATCCACAGCCTCTGATACGATCTCGACCCCGATTACATTATCAACCGCAACGCTCATGAGCTGGGCAATGGTACCAGTTCCGCTATAGAGATCGAAGAGTAATCCCTTAGCCCCGGCAGCATATTCCCGTGCCTTGCTGTACAGACGCTCTGCGCCGAATGTATTAGTCTGAAAGAATGAGAAGACAGATATTTTAAATCGCAGACCTAACACCTCATCATAGATATAATCCCTGCCGTACAGAATATCTGTTCTGTCTGATCTTACAGTATCTGACAGACCATCATTTATGATATGGAGTATGCCCGTGATCTGTCCCTTCAGTGAGAGTGACAGCAGCCGTTTCATCAGCTTTTCTAAGACCTTTTCTTCTGCTTCTGTCTGTTCACCGCATACATCACATTCGCATTTTTCGTCTTCTGTCCGAGCATACATTTCAACAGTAGCTTCATTCCCTGAATCCACCGTCACAGCTCCCTCAGCCATAGCATTTTGACCTAATGTAGATTTTTCTGCCACATCAGCAGACTGCCGGCTCGGATCATTTGCCGTGCCAGGATAGTCTGAGCTGGTTACAAGTGCAACTAATATCTCGCCTGTCGCAGCCGCACGTCTTATCAGCAAATGTCTCAGATATCCCTTATGTGTCTTATTATTATGGAATGTTATCTGTCCATTAATATAATATTCATTGAAAAAATCCCTGACAGTATTTCTCACTGCATTAATATCTTCATGCACCAGATGGCAGTCTGTGATATTAACTATGTTCATGAAACTGCCGCGCATATGAAGGCCGAGAGCAAATTCTCCGCCCTTGCATACATCGCCGAAGGTGAATTCCATCTTATTTCTGTAACCTTCCTCTGAAGGGCTCGGAATAATTCCCTCAAATGGCGGATCCTCCAGCAATGCTGTGACCTCTTCCGCCTTCATCTTAAGCTGCTTCTCGTATGATATCCTCTGCAGCGTACATCCGCCGCATACATCAAAATGAGGACAGAGTGCTGCCCTGTCCTCATAACCTGACAAATCAAGTTTTTTCTTTTTCTTACTCATAAGTAAAGATGTTGCTCCTGACTTCTATAGTATTATTTTTAGTCGATTCTGATTTTTTCCTCATCCTCACGTTCATCTGAATCAGCCTGCTCGGCTGCTGTCTCACATTCATCTAAGGCTGCTGCCTGCTCAGCTGTTGCTTCACATTTATCCGAGGATTTTTCCATAGTCTCCGCTTTTTTACATTTGCCGGCAGCCTCTGCATCGGATCTGCTATCCGCCTTCGCACGCTTCTCAGCGGCTCCAGATTTTTTATCAGCTCTTACATGCATATCCTCGTCAGGATAATAGCATGGTCCATCATCAAAATCATAGAATCCCTCGTCATACATGGCATAGTTCTTCTCATGTTTCTTCTTGAAAACAGACAGGAACACCACTACCGCTCCTGCTATCGCCAGCAATGCGAATATCGCGCACAGAAGAATGATCAGAATCTTATTGCCCTTTTCATCTATCTTCTTGTCGATATAACTCTTAAGCTTGGCCAGCTGCATCACATCAGATACCTTGCTTCCTATTTCATTCATAGTGCTATCCTCCTATATCTTCCTATATTATTCTGCGTGTTCAAGTGTCCCATTGGTCACACGCATTATTATTCATAGCCGCGAGATAATCAGATCTTCTCCAGCTTGGCAAATGCTGCAAACATTTTTTTTGTACCGAAGTCCTCGAAATCCACTGTTACCTCATAATCTCGTCCGCCTTCATCAATTGCCAGCACCACGCCCTCGCCGAATTTGGCCTGATATACGCGATCACCCACATTATAACCCAACTCTTCTTTAGATTTAACAGTAAATTGCTGTTTTGATGAAGAACCTGCTGCACCATACGAGCTTGTGGATTTATATGTTGTACCTGGTCTTTGCAATGAGCCTCTGCCGGCGGATGATCCTGACACATTATTTCTCATAGCAAATGGCTTTTCATTCAGTTTGGACATGGCTGAGCCTGGTCTTGGGCTCCTTGCTCCATTTGCATCATCACCCGCAGCCTTAGCCTGGTTTTGCTTAAGATACAGATTATCCCTGTCGTTTTCAATGAGAAGCGGCGGTATCTCCCTGACGAATCTCGACAAAACAGATGTTGTCGTCTCTCCACGCACCATCCTGTTTCTTGCGGCCGTAAGCACCAGATGTTTCTTAGCTCTGGTAATTCCTACGTATGCCAGTCTTCTCTCCTCTTCGATATCCGACGGGTCATCTGAGCATATCGCAGCATTCATCGGGAATAATCCATCCTCCATGCCGCACAGAAATACATTATCGAACTCAAGTCCCTTGGCCGAATGAATCGTTATCAGCGATACATAATCATCTGATGCATCCCAGGAATCAATATCAGCGATCAGCGATACCTCCTCCAGGAAGCCGCTCAGGGAAGCACTGTCCTGAACCATGATAAATTCATCCTCAGTCATGTCGCGGTCGTCCGATCCGTCTTCTCTAGCTTCGAAGCTCTCTTCATATGCCGATGCTTTATTTACGAGTTCTTCTATATTCTCAATCCTTGCATCTGCCTCAGGTGTCTTCTCCTGCTGCAGCTCTCTTAAATATCCCGTCTTATCGAGGATCTCATTAATAAGTTCCTTCAGCCCTACCTGACATGCATCAATTCTGAACCTGTCAATTAAGTCCCTGAACGCTCTTAATTTCTCGCCTGACCTACCGAATACGCCTTCTGTAATACCTGTATCAAGCGCCGAATAGAAGCTTATGCCCCTCTCATCGGCAAATTGCTGTACCATATTTATAGCAGCCGCACCTATACTTCTCTTAGGCACATTGATGATTCTCTTAACTGCGACATCATCCGAACCATTATCAATAGTTTTAAGATATGCCAGGATATCCTTAATCTCCTTACGCTGATAGAAATTCACGCCGCCTACGATCTTATATGGGATATTGGCACGTATAAATGCTTCTTCTATCGCACGGGACTGAGCATTGGTTCTGTACAGGCAGGCACAGCTGTTAAGTGGATATCCCTCCTGACGGTATTTACGGATGACAGCAATTATCCTGTCCGCCTCAACATACGGATTATCCACATAGAACAGTCTGATCTTCTCTCCGCTCTCCGCCTGAGTCCACAGCGTCTTGGATTTACGCTGGGTATTATGCTTAATAACCGCATTGGCTGCATCAAGAATGTTCTTAGTTGAGCGGTAGTTCTGCTCCAGCCTGATGGTTACTGCATTTGGAAATACCTTCTCGAAGTTCAGGATATTGGCAATATTGGCCCCTCTAAACTTATAAATAGACTGATCGTCATCACCTACAACGCAGATATTCTTATATTTTTTTGCCAGCAAGCCCACAAATACGAATTGTGCCGTGTTGGTATCCTGATACTCGTCTACCGAGATATATCTGAATCTGTCCTGATACATCTCCAGAACATCCGGGAATTTTCTGAACAGCTCAACGGTCTTAACGATCAGATCGTCGAAGTCAAATGCATTATTTTGTTTCAGCTCCGCCTGGTATTCCCTATAGACCATGGCCACCTTGCTGAGGTAATAATCGCCGCTGGCATTTTGTTCGAATTTATCTACGCTTATAAGCTCATCCTTGGCAGATGAAATCTGTCCCAGAAACCATCTTTCCTTAAACTGCTTGGTATCAATATTGAGCTTTTTGCAAATGTTTTTGATCAATGTTTTCTGATCATCGGTGTCATAGATCGTAAAATTGCTGTCATATCCCAGCTTCTCGCAATGCATCCTCAGGATACGCACACAGCACGAATGGAACGTGCAGATCCATGCTCCCTGCAGATTCATTCCCAGCATCTGTTCCTGACGTTCACGCATCTCGGCCGCCGCCTTGTTGGTAAACGTAATCGCCAGAATTTGTCTAGGATTAACACCCAGCTCCTGGATCATATATGCGATTCTATTGGTTATAACCCGGGTCTTGCCTGAGCCCGCTCCGGCAAGTATAAGAAGCGGCCCTTCTGTTTTAAGGACCGCTTCTGTCTGTTTATCATTTAATGTATCTGTAAACCTGCTCATAAACCTTCTATTTCTTCATTCTGTCAAATATCAATTTATATCCTTCCCCGCCATCGTCCATCGAACGCTTTACACGGGATATCGTAGCAGTAGATGCTCCGCTTGCCTCCGCTATCTCCTGATAGGTTCTCTTATTTTTAAGCATCGTAGCTACTTGAAATCGCTGTGCAAATGATACAACTTCATTTGCGGTGCAGACATCTTCGAAGAAAGCACAGCACTCTTCTATATTTTCAAGCAGCAAGACTGCATTTAAAAAATCATCTACTTCCTTTGTTCTCGTTATCTTACCCATCACTAATCGCCTTACATTAATTTTGTTAGCACTATTTCACCATCAACCTATTTTTGCTCCGCACTGAGAACAGAACTTGGCACCCGCCTGAAGAGCTGCTCCGCATTGTGAGCAGAACTTAGGCGCAGGTCCTGACTGTGCCGCATCCCGGGCTGCCGCCGTATTCTGTACAGGCGCTGTATTCTGGGCAGCATTCTGTGAACCCATCTGATATAAGCCCTGCAGATTAGCTGCTCCTCCTGCCATGCCCATGCCCATGAAGCCTGTCATGGCTCCTGCCGTATTAGAAGCTGCTGCTTCCATGGCATTTGCCTGTGCTCCAGCCAGCACACCTGCTGCCAGTGAAGGATTAGATAATGCTGCTCCTCTCTGGGTCTGCTTAATAAGCTCCTGATCTTCCTCTGGAAGTGTAACCGAACCCAGGGCAACGCTTACTACAGCAAGTCCTCTCAGATCACCCCATTTGCTGGACAATGCTTCATTCATCGCCTGTTCCAGCTCTGTGCCATGAGTGATAATCTCATTTGGTCTTAACTGGAGAGCCGAAAGACGACCCATCGCCGGCTGAAGCGCCGAGATGAATTCTGTCTTCAATTGATTATCAATCTGAGATCTGGTAAATGCCTCTGAGACATTGCCGCATACATTTGTATAGAACTTAATAGGATCTGCGATTCTATAGGAATATATACCGGAGCATCTGACAGAAACATCCAGATCGAGGCCGATCTTGGCATCCACCACTCTGAAAGGAACAGGATTAGGTGTCCCAAATTTATTGTCGATTATCTCCTTGGTATTAAAATAATAAACTCTCTGATCATGTCCTGTATCGCCGCCATATCCGATACGCGCGCCGACCTGCTGGAATGTCTTTCTGATCGAGTCACCGAGATTGCCTGAGAACAGGCTAGGCTCTGTAGATGTGTCATATGTAAACTGACCCGGTTCTGCGCAAATTTCAACAACCTTACCCTGGTCAACAATGATCATACATTGTCCGTCAGCTACGACGATACCTGAACCATTGGAAATAATATTGTCACTGCCCTTAGTATTAGATGAACGGTTGCCGACCTTTTTCTGGCCCTTGACCACAAGTGTATCTTTATCTAATGCCTCGCAATAGAAAAACTCCTTCCAAGTGTCAGCCAGAACTCCGCCCGCTGCACCCAGAGCCGCTGAAATAAGTCCCATAAAGAATCTCCTTTTCTCCAAATGATTAAAATTAACCGCATATATAATAGTGTAAAACAGAATTTAATTCAATCTATATCTTCGTGAAAAATATCCGTCTTGACCCCATATTGACATCATCTTGACATATGTTTTATTTTGTTGCATTTGCATTTTTCTTCTACTTATTATAAGATAAATTTGAGTAAATTTATACAAGGAAAGAACCAATAATGGAAGAATTACTGACTCCAACACGCGATGAGATTCTGCAGCTGTGCGAATCGAAAAAATACGCCCGTATACGTGAGATCTTTTCAGAGATGAACCCCGTGGATATCGCGGTATTTTTGAATGAGATTCCACTGGACAGAGCTACATTATTATTCAGGCTTCTGCCTAAGGAGCTTGCGTCCGAGACCTTCGTCGAGATGGGCAGCGATATCCAGCAGCATCTTATTAAGGGTTTCTCGGATACTGAATTAAAAGAGATTCTGGACGAGCTGTTCCTTGATGATACTGTAGATATTGTTGAGGAGATGCCGGCCAATGTTGTAAAGAGAATTCTGTCCAGCACCGACGCTACCACCAGGTCCATGATCAACAAGGTTCTCAAATATCCTGAGGATTCGGCCGGATCCATTATGACAATCGAATATGTATCGCTCCGTAAAAACATGACAGTTGCTGATGCACTTACGCGTATCAGGAGAACTGGTGTGGACAAGGAGACGATTTATACCTGTTATGTGACCGACTACAGCAGGAAGCTCCTGGGTCTCGTTACTGCCAAGGATCTGCTGCTGTCCGAGGAGGACACAGAGATCATTGATATCATGGAGACGAATCTGATATACGCCCATACGCATACTGATAAGGAAGAGGTATCACAATTATTCAGCAAATACGACCTTCTGGCTCTTCCTGTGGTAGATGACGAGAAGCGGCTGGTCGGTATCGTAACAGTCGACGATGCTCTCGATGTCATGGAAGAGGAAGCTACAGAGGATATTGAGAAGATGGCAGCTATCAGACATATAGACAAGCCTTATCTTCAGACCAGCGTATGGCAGACATTTAAATCACGTATACCATGGCTCATGCTGCTCATGATATCCGCAACATTTACAGGCATGATCATCACCGGATTCGAAGACGCATTGTCTGTATCCATCGTACTTTCAGCCTGCATTCCTATGCTTATGGATACAGGCGGCAACTGCGGCGGTCAGGCATCAGTTACCGTCATTCGTGCATTGTCACTGGGAGAACTCAAATTCAAAGATATCTTCAAGGTCTTATGGAAGGAATTTCGAGTCGGATTAATGTGCGGCGCAGCTCTTGCAGCCGTCAATTTTATAAAAATGCTGATATTAAACAGCAGTGATGCCTCTGTTCTTATGATCATGGTCATCTCTATAGCACTGTTCTGTGCTGTAATCATGGCCAAACTCATCGGATGCACACTGCCCATGTTGGCACAAAAGGTTGGCTTCGACCCTGCAGTTATGTCGAGCCCATTTATCACTACGATAGTTGATGCCCTATCACTGCTGGTTTATTTCAACCTGGCAGTATGGATACTGCATATTTCGTAGCGATGCTATCCTAATCTACGTGGGAATACCAACTGTTGCGTGCCGTGAACCTCGGCACGACATTGTAATCAGCAAACTGATGAAGCCTCAATAAAAGCCATAATAAAATTACTATCAATTAACACAGAAACGGAGAATAAGATGACAGATACTAACAGATCAACCCATAGAGCATCTTCACTTAGATCTTCATCTAATGATGGAAGTGCTCGTACATCTAAGATGCATATCATACATTTGGATACACCATCACATGGAGGTGTTTCTTCAGATGACAAGATTACGACTGCGTCATCTTCCGCGCAGTCTGATCACGATACAGACCACCTGCAACGTCACTCCGTCAATGACAGCGCAGATACTCAGTCTGAAGCAGTGTCTTCAACTGTGAGGAAGTCCCACAGCACGGCTTCATCTGTCAGAAAGCGCGCTCATAAGAAGCATTCTGTTTCACTTCCCGCTATGAAGCGTAATAAACAGCGAAATAGCAAATCATCAGCGCAGGCCTCATCGTATAAGGAGCAATTTGAAGCACAGGCCAGACGTAAAACCCTGTTGACTCGAGTCGGACTGGGCGCGGCAGCTGTTGTTATAATCATTCTTATTCTTATTCTGGCTCTTAACCTGGGCAAGATAAACAACGTCAGCAATCTTACAATAGAATCCACGGCATCAACCCAGACATTAAAATGGTCAGGAGCGTCTAAGAACCTCACTTACGAAATATACAGAGCCGAGGGAGAAGGCAATCAATATCAGCTCATTGATACTCTGACTGGTGGTGAAAATGGCATAACCTATGACGGGCTTCAGGCCGGTACTCTATACAGGTATCAGATAGTTACTGTAAAGAACAGCTCTCATAAAACAGATGGAGCCTTTATTGAAGCATATACCAAACCAAATCAGGTAACTGGAATTTCAGCTGCCTCAGCCGGGCAGAATTCTCTTACAGTGACCTGGAGTCAGAATGGTCTTGCTACAAATTATGAGATCAAATTCGGTTTATACGAGAATCTGCGTGATGCCCAGGCGGTGGTATTCCAATACAGTGATGCCAGCTATGACAGCAGCACCGGAATATATAGCTATACTCTGACAGATCTGGCATCTGACCAGACGTATTACCTATCTATCAAGGTAGTTGCAGGTGACAATACTACAGATTGGAGTGCTGTCTTCGAAGGCACTGTAACTGACGCGGTTGAAATGACTTCAGTTGACACGACGAAGCCTATGGTTGCGCTTACATTTGACGGAGGTCCTGACGGCGACGGATATACAGAGGAGATTCTGGATCTTCTGAAGGAATATGGCGGATATGCAACATTCTTCCAGACAGGTGAGCATGCCAGCGAATATCCTGATCTCATCAAACGAATGGTAGACGAAGGTCATGAGCTGGGCAATCATACATATGATGAATCTCACGTAGGCTCCGAGGTTACGTCTGAAGATATTACAGATGCCAATACCGCCATCGAAGAGGCAGGCGGCGTCAAACCACTCTTATTCAGAGCACCTCAGGGAGAAGTAACCGATGATATTATAGATACATGTACAGACGAGGAAATGTCCATTGTCCTGTGGAGTCTCGATTCATATGACTGGAGTACCTATGACAGTAATGAGATTGTAGAAACTGTTGAAAATAATGTCGCTGACGGAGATATCATACAGTTCCGCAACATCTACGAGGAAACCGCTGACGCCATGGCAGAGATTATCCCTTACCTGGTAGAAGAGGGCTATCAGCTTGTAACTGTATCACAGCTGATTCAGGCAGGAACAGGTGAAGCTCCTGAAGCAGGAACCATATATTATTCTGCTACAAATAACGAATAAACCATTGTTACAGTCTTCCAAATATGCAGGTTGCACACATAATTGGTTTGACTCACGCTTCATTTTGTGCTATTTTCTAGTCAGTGTTAGACATAAACTTTTTTCAGCAAATGGAGGTTTTAAGATGAACAAGGGGAGTGTTAAATGGTTCAATAACCAAAAGGGATATGGTTTTATCAGCAATGAAGGCGGAAATGATATCTTCGTACATTATTCCGGACTGAAGATGGACGGATTCAAGACTCTGACAGAAGGCGAGACTGTCACCTTCGATATTATTGACGGTGCCAAGGGTCCACAGGCCATCAATGTAGAGAAAGTTCAGTAAATATTACGGCAATTTTGTTTAACATCTATTGATTACAACGGCAGGCTGTCAAGAAATTGACAGCCTGCCGTTTTGTCCTAAATGTCAAAATAGGAATGTGACATACATGCCGTGCCGGGACGGCGCAGCTCCCTGCGAGAAAACAATCAGCGAAGGCGTTTTCGAGCAGGGGCTGCACGCCGAGGTTCACGGCACGTAACCACTTAATTTACAACCTGTGATATGTTCTCACCAGGTTGCAGGTTTACTTTGATGCTTGGGAATCAGTTTCGTCAGCATTACCTTCTTTCATGAGCCCCAGCTTCTTCGCTGCACTCTTAAGCTTGGCATTTTCGAGCAGGAATTCTAATTCCTTGATGCTGTAGGTATAATCTTTATTGCAGAAATGGCAGTTTACTGTAATCTCCTTACCATCATTTATGATATTCTGCAGCTCATCCTTGCCCATGGCAATGAGCACCCTTGATACCTTAGATTTAGAGCAATCGCAGTAAAACTGTGTCGGAACCTTATCAAGTATCTGAAGATCAAACTCGCCTAATACTTCATTTAAGATCTCCTCCGGACCCATGCCCTGCTCCATCATGGATGTCACTGATGTAATCTTAGAGATCTTAGCCTCAAGCTTATCTATTATCGCATCGTCAATACCCGGCATAACCTGAATGATAAATCCGCCTGCCTGTGCAACGGTATTATTACGATTCATAAGAACGCCCAGAGCTACCGAACTAGGAGTCTGCTCTGATTTGGCAAAATAATAAGTAAGATCCTCTGCCACCTCAGATGTTCCCAGCGGCACCTGGCTTACATATGGCTCCTTCATTCCCAGATCCTTAATAACAGTAAGCTCGCCATATCCTATGGCTGCTCCTACATCCAGCTTGCCAGCATAATTTGCCGGAATGATGACATTAGGATTGCCAGGATATCCCTTGACATTGCCATGAGAATCCGCTGTTACCGTAAGTCCTTCGATAGGGCCGTCGCCCTTCATCATAATAGTCAGAACATCCTTCTCACCCTTCATCATGATACCCATCATCGCACCTGCAGACAGTAATCTGCCCAGTGCGGCTGTAGCAACAGGACTCGTGTTATGGCACTGTCTCGCATGCTCTACTAATTCAGTTGATTTTATTGCAAATGCTCTGATCTTAAGATCAGCTGCAGTCGCTCTAATTATATAATCAGACATATGATCACCTCCATCAATCTTTATTGAATAATCTTTATATTTACATTATACTGCAATAATCTATATTTTCAGAAACGGAGTCAAGCTATGAACAATAATAAAACTAAGCGCATAATGGCAATCATCGGTATTATAATCCTACTTGGTTTATACATTACCGCTCTTCTGCTGGCCATTCTCGGTGACGAGAACAGCACTCCGTGGTTCATGGCCGCCATCTGCGCCACCATAATCGTTCCGATACTCATCTGGATCTATCAGTGGCTGTACAAGCTCCTGAAGAAGGATGTATCAGATGCGCAAGACAAGTCAAACCATCAGTAACAGCGCAACACCTATGTCATAAATTAAATTGCAACCTACTGCATGCCGTGAACCTCGGCGTGCATTATGATATATAGCAATTCAATAATTTGCCTTCCTCTTTATTCTCTTACCCAGGTTTTCGACTGGCTTGAACAGGTAGATGAACAGCGCCATCACCGGGAATATCTCAAGCCTTCCTATCAGCATATCAATTATATATGTCAGCTTCGTCCACCAATGATAATTCCAGAATTCACACAGCGACGCAGCGCTCAGCTCTATTCCATTGTTGTTCAGCGAGGTCGCAACTGTCGATACCGCCGTTTCTATACTGATACCCTGCTCGGCCGAAACAACCAGCACGGATAAGCCCATAATCAAAAATATTATTGTAAAATACATCACAATAGACCTTACGACCGTCTCTGATACCATCTTGCCGTTATATCTGATTGACTTCACTTCATTTGGAAATACAGTTTTTCTGATATAGCTCTTAATCGTCTTGGCCATAAGCACTACACGTGAGACTTTAATTCCGCCTGCCGTACTTCCGGCACATCCACCTATGAACATCAGAATCATTATGACAGCCCTTGAAAAGTCCGGCCATAAGACATAATTATCCGCAGCAAATCCTGTTGATGTCATCGCGGATAATGTCGCGAATGCCGACTGATGAAGCGCATCTGCCAGATTGTTATACTGATTCTCTATGAAGAACAGATTTAATGCCATACATATTATTCCGGCCAGCAATATTGCCGCATACCATCTCAGCTCAATATCCTTAAATACTCGTTTGACTTTGCCCGTAATCACAAGAAAATACAAGCTGAAATTCACACCAGCCAGGAACATGAATACTTCTATTATGACCTGCTGCGCATATGTAAGGCCTATTACAGATGAATTAAGGCAGGAAAATCCTCCCGTTCCCAGTGTAGAAAATGCGAAAAGCGTAGACTGGAATACACTAAGTCCTGATATGGTGAGGGCTATTATCTGCGCTCCTGTCAGAATAAAATACATGACATAGAGCCACTTGGCAGTCTGACTTATCTTAGGAGTTATCTTCTCAGTTACAGGTCCCGGTGCCTCTGCCTTCATCAATTGAATCGACGAGCCTCCCACCACCGGAGATATCGCCAGCATGAATACCAGAACGCCCATACCTCCTATCCAGTGCAGCATGCTTCTCCAGAATAATATCGCATGACTAAGTATTTCAACATCAGGATATATGGTAATACCCGATGTGGTAAAACCTGATACACTCTCAAAGATCGCATCCATATAGTTAGGCAGCGTACCGGTAAGCGTAAACGGAACCGCGCCCACCAAACTCATAATTATCCATACCAGTCCTACCGTAACCAGGCCATCCTTGGCATACATCTTCTTGCTCTTAAGTTTAATACTGAAAAGCGCCGCACCTACCGCCGCCGAGCCTATAAGCGTGATCAGAAATGCCTTCCAATCAGATTCATGGCAGATAATGGCAACAATAACAGGAAGCAGCATAAATACCGCTTCTATCATTAATATTACGCCTATAATTTTACACAAAAGCCTGTAGTTCATTATGCAAATATCTCCGCAAACCTGCCGATTCCTGTCTCGGTTGTAATAACCAGCACGGTATCTCCTAACTGTATGCAGTCATTGCCACCTGGAATGAAGGACTCCCCTCTTCTGGTTATGCTGGCCAGAAGAACATTTCTTCTTATCTTAAGATCCTGTATAGCTATATCCAGTCCGTCTGTAGCCTTATCTATCTTAAACTCCAGTACCTCTACCTTATTGTCTATAACATGGCACAACGACTGAACTTCATTGCCCACCGTTGCCTGCATGGCTCTGACATAGGTGATAATTCTGTCCGCCGCTACATATTTAGGATTAATTACATTGCCCAGATTAATGCCATACAGCATCTCCTCAAAATCCGATTTCTTAATCTTAGTTACTACCTTCGTATCAGGACAATTCTTGGCAATATACATAGACAGCACAACATTTGTCTCATCAGAATCGGTAGCAGTTACTACCGCCGAGGTCTCAAATACGCCGCATTCCTCCAGCACCGCCGTATCCGTTGCATCTCCGCATCTTATTTCCGCAGCCGGCAGCCTCTCATTTAATTCCTCGCAGACATTCCTGTCCTTATCAATCATTCTGACAAGAATACCATTGGCTATAGCCATATCTGCGAGATAAAATCCCAGTATGCCGCCGCCGATGATGGTAAGCGACTTGATCTTGCCTGTTTCATATTTCATCTTACGGAAGAATGCTATGGCATCTGCCCTACTGGCAACAAAGGATATCGTATCATTTGCCTGTATCTTAAAATCGCCTCTCGGAATCAATATATCCTTATCTCTCTTTACAGCGCAGATCAGGATTCTTCTATTTATGAACTTGGATAAATCTCTTATATAGATATCGCAAATGGGATTCTGCTCCTTAACCACGAAGGTCATGACCTCATGATTTCCCTTGGCAAATGTCTCTACCTGCCCTGCGCCCTTAAACAGGAGGCTTCTTAAAACCTCCTTGGCTGTGTCACGTTCCGGACAAACTACAAAGGACAAACCCATTTCTTCTTTTATAATGTTGATAGTTTTGGAATAGATCGGATTTCTGCTGCGGGCAATCGTATTAGCAACGCCTAATTTTTTGGCAACGACGCAGATCAGTAAATTCACGGCATCTGAATCCGTGACTGCGATTAAGAGCTCGCTGTTCATGGCACCCGCTTCCATAAGTACATCAGCAGATGCTGCATCGCCTTCTACAGTCAGCACATCAAAATTATCATTCATGTATTTTATGGTATCTTCATCGCTGTCAATAACCGTTATATCGTGATGTTCATTAACGAGCTGTGCAGCAATAACCGTGCCCACACGTCCGCATCCAGCAATAATAATCTTCATAATCTCCTCCGACATTTTTCCATACGCTATGCATGAAAATATGTTCTTTGATGCCCTTTCATTTCTGCACATAATACAGAAATCCTCCTCACAAGCCATGAGATTTTACCACAATAGCAGCATTAACTCAATTACCTGATATTCTCCCCGAAAATCCCTATTTTTACGGCAAAATTCCACTTTTTTTGATTGTAATAACACACGAGATAGTTTAAAATACCTAACCATAATGTACATGTCTGGTACATGGTTTTTGTGCAGGCTTACTACATAGATAAAATCATCGTAACTATTATTCAGGATTTACATCCGCAGGGTCTCTTTTTCGCAGCATTCTTGCTGCATATGCAGAATCTGAGGATGCGGTCTGAACAAAAAAATATCAGGAGAATTCACAAATGATAAAAGTTGTCAAATTCGGCGGAAGCTCTCTGGCAAGCGCCGAGCAGTTCAGAAAAGTTAAAGCAATCATTGAGGCGGACGAAAGCCGCGTATTTGTAGTTCCTTCAGCCCCTGGCAAGAGATTTTCAGGAGACACGAAGGTAACTGACATGCTTCTTAATATGTACAAAACAGCAAGTGAGCATAAGGATTTTTCTTCAGAGCTTGCTGCGATCAAGACCAGATATACTGAGATCATCGAAGGTCTCGGACTCACAGATTTCAGTCTTGATGATGACTTCGCTGCCATCGAACAGCAGCTTAAGGACGACCCACAAAAGGACTTCACTGCTTCCCGCGGTGAATATCTGAATGGTAAGGTTCTGGCCAAATATATCGGCTACGAATTCGTAGATGCCAAGGACGTAATCTTCTTCAACGACGAAGGCAATCTCAATACATATAAAACAGAAAAATATATGGCAGCTAAGCTTAATGAATGCAAGAAAGCTGTAGTTCCCGGATTCTACGGTCTCGGAAAAGACGGCAATATCAAGACATTTTCAAGAGGCGGATCTGACATCACTGGCTCTATCGTAGCTCAGGGATGCAAGGCTGATGTATATGAGAACTGGACAGATGTCTCAGGCTGCATGATCACAGATCCTCGCATCGTTAAGAATCCTGAGGTGGCAAAATATATCACATATAGAGAATTACGTGAGCTGTCATACATGGGCGCTTCCGTTCTTCACGAGGAAGCAATCTTCCCTGTAAGAAGCTGCGGCATCCCGATCAATATTAAGAATACCAATGCTCCTGAGGATGAAGGTACATGGATTGTTGAAAGCACATGCCAGAAGCCTGATCATATCATCACGGGTATTGCGGGCAAGAAGGGCTTCTGCTCTATTCTTATTACAAAATCAATGATGAATTCAGAGGTTGGATTCGGACGCAAGGTTCTGCAGGCATTTGAAGACTGCGGCATCTCATTTGAACACATTCCATCAGGAATTGATACCATGACAGTCGTAGTCCATGAAGATGAATTCCTGCATAAGGAGCAGTCAGTTATTTCTGCAATTCATCGTCTCGCTTCACCTGATACGATTGAGATTGAATCAGATCTGTCATTGATCGCAGTCGTAGGACGCGGAATGCGTTCAGCAAGCGGCACCGCAGCTAAGCTCTTCACAGCCCTTGCAGATGCTCACATCAATGTGAGAATGATCGACCAGGGTTCATCAGAGCTCAATATAATCGTTGGAGTCGAGAACAAAGATTTTGAGAATGCAATCAATGCTATTTATGACACATTTACAAAATAAAATCATGTAACTGTGCCGTGAACCTCGGCGTGCAGCCACTGCTCGAAAACGCCTTCGCTGATTGTTTTCTCGCAGTGTGCTGCGCCGTCCCGGCACAGTTCAATCGCGACATAAACATATCTGATATTGTGTAAAGGTCAAATATAGGAGTGGATATAATGGAACTTCGCAATATATATACATTTCTGAAAGTCGTCGAACAGCACAGCTTCTCTAAGGCTGCCAAACAGATTGGCTATACTCAGGGTGCTGTTACAATGCAGATCCAGTCTCTGGAGAAGGAGCTGGGAGTTGCATTATTTGACCGAATGAACAAATCTATACAATTAACTCCATATGGCGAGAAGTTCTTAGTTTATGCCCAGTCCGTAAGGAAATTAACTGACGAAGCCATGCAGTCCATGAAGGAAAATGAATTCTTAAAGGGTTCTCTTCGCATCGCGATGGCAGATTCTATCTGCACATCGCTGTTTCCTGATATACTGACTGAATTTCATTCACATTATCCTGATATTAATCTCAAGGTTGAAACCTGCGGTACCGGTGAGCTCATGTACCGCCTTAACCATAACGAGGCTGATTTCATCTATACATTTGATAAGCGATTCTACCGCAAGGAGCATGTTATTGAATTTGAAAAGGAAGAGGCTGTATATTTTGTTGCTGCCCCTGACTCGCCACTG
This sequence comes from Anaerotignum sp., assembly GCA_963591145.1. Classification (GTDB taxonomy): domain Bacteria; phylum Bacillota; class Clostridia; order Lachnospirales; family Lachnospiraceae; genus RGIG5612. Next base: position 19,662 of record CAVARE010000055.1, read on the forward strand.
CGTGGCTGCAGGCTGACGCTGGAGAAAATCTCCCACCAGCCACTGCTTCTTACAGAATCTGAGGGCAGCTACCAGCGAGACTTGAATGAGCTTCTGGCCATGCATTCTATTGAGATCAGACCAATACTGCAGTTAAGCAACATCGAGATACTTAAGGATCTCGTTAAAAAAGGCCTCGGGGTATCATTTCTTCCTGCTTACGCAGTCAACAATGATGTCGCTCAAGGCAAATTAATAATTCTTGATGTTCCTGAATGCAATATTACAGAATGGCGTCAGCTGCTCAGGCACCGTGATAAGAATGTAACCCCGCAGATGAATGCCCTCATAGGCACACTCAACCATATGGGTTCTATTTCCTAGATTCAACTTATATCCAGCGATATATATTTTAAAAAAATCCGCACAGTCTTCAGAAACCTGTGCGGATTTTTATTTTTTAATAACTATTATCTAATGTTAATCCAGTCCAGAATAATGTCCCAGGAACTCTACTGTTCTTGCATTAGTCGGATGATTAAATACCTGCTCAGGAGTACCCTGCTCAGCTATCATTCCCTTGTCCATGAAAATGATCTGGTCGGATACATTCTTCGCAAATCCCATCTCATGAGTAACGATGATCATGGTCATCTTCTCTTCGGCCAGCTGTCTTATAACCTTCAAGACCTCTCCGGTAAGCTCAGGATCCAGTGCGCTGGTCGGCTCATCGAAGAATAATATCTCAGGCGACAGAGCCATCGCTCTGGCAATTGCGACACGCTGCTTCTGTCCTCCCGACAGCTGGTGCGGATAGAGATCTTTTTTCTCAGCCAGACCAACACTTTCCAGTATCGCCAGACATTTTTCATCTATCTGCGCATTTATCTGCTTTCTATTTGCCTTATAATCCGGAAGCTCACGTGCATGCATCTTGCAGGCAAGGCTTACATTGCCCAGCGCTGTATATTGCGGAAACAGATTAAAATCCTGAAATACCAATCCAAAATGCAACCTGTTTTCACGTATTTGCTTATCGGTAAGCTCCTTGGAAGCATCGAATATTACCTTGTCATTTACCCTTATGATGCCACCGTCAGGTTTCTCCAAAAAATTAAGGCAGCGAAGTATCGTCGTTTTGCCGCCACCCGATGGTCCTATTATCGACAGTGTCTGTCCTTTATCCAGAGAAAATCCAATGCCTTTCAGCACTTCATTTTTCCCAAAGCTCTTCTTAAGATTTTCAACTTCTAATAATGCCATGTTGTGCTCCTGTTGTTATATGATACGGGTAGTCAGATTTTTAAAGCCAATCCTTTTATCTGGTTTAAATCCCTCAGTTTGTATAGATCATACCCTGAAATATTCTAATTTCTTCTCCAGTTTATTAAATATCACTGTCAGAATACCGCTGGCTGCCAGATAGAAAATGCCTGTGAAGAATAATGGCCAGATAATTCCCTCACTCTTCATGAATGACTGACCAGCCCAGATAACCTCCTGAAGGGCAATTATTCGTGAAAGGGAAGTATCCTTAACAAGTGTTATGATCTCGTTAGACATAGGAGGCACGATTCTCTTGATTACCTGAAGAAGGGTTACCTTGAAGAATATCTGAGACTTAGTCATTCCCAGCACATATCCTGCCTCGTTCTGTCCCACAGGTATAGCCTGTATACCGCCTCTGAATATCTCCGAAAAATAACATGCATAGTTAATGATAAATGCAACTATTGTTGCAATAAACCTTCCATGTTCTCCGCTGCCCCACCAGTTGTTGCCGATAATAAGACCTGGGCCATAATATATGATTAAAAGCTGAAGCATAAGAGGTGTTCCTCTGATAACCCATATTATAAATTTAAGAACAACCTTAAGAGGCTTTATACGGCTCATAACGCCCAGACATATAATAAGTCCCAGAGGTATAGCCCCTAAGAGTGTCAGTCCGAATATTTCAAGCGTTTTTAAAAATCCTAGGCTAAGTGAGCTTAATACACTTCCAAACATAAATCTAACTCCAGTTCGTATTTTTCCCATTCAGACAGTCAAGTGACCATGCATAGCGCACAGCCACTTGACATCTTTACATAGCAATTTTTAGCTAAAACTTCAATTATTCACCTGGTTTTAATGGAATACCGTCTTCACCTGTTGGTGGTTCCTCACCTGCAGGCTTGTTATCAGGATTTTCAGCATCATCTGATGCGCCATCGGCTGGTGCTGCCTCTGCTGCATCTTCCTTCTCTGCTATTGATACGGCATTGTCATATTTTTCAGATGTCTCCTGTAATGTGCCATCCTCAATCCACTGTTCGAACATCTCATTTAACTTAGCTGCTGCATCAGATCCTTTTCTGAAGCCTACAACATACTCTTCAACTGACATTGATACGCTGTAGCCCAGGTCAGTATAGCTGGTGCCCTCACCTGTCATGGCATCTGCCATGGTCTTATCGATAACACATGCATCTGATGTTCCTGCAGCAACCTCCATAAGTGCAGCTGACTGGCTCTGAACAGCATTAACTTCAAATCCTGCCTCTGTTGCAACTGATTCACCGGCAGAACCTGCTTCTACCGCGAAGCTCAGATCCTTCATGCTGTCAGCATCAGGATAATCAGCCAGCTTATCAGCTGCCATTACAACGACCTGTGCATTAAGTGCATATGTATCTGTGCATTCCATAGATTCCTTAACTTCATCTGTCAGTGTCATACCATTCCAGATGCAGTCAACTGTTCCTGCGTTAAGCTCCATAATCTTGCCATCCCAGTCAATCTCCTGGAACTCTACATCTACGCCGATTTCCTCAGCAAATAATCTGGCCAGATCAGCATCGAATCCGATCCATTCGCCGTTATCATCCTTGTAATCCATAGGTGCAAAATCCGTAATACCTACTACGAGAACACCCTTCTCCTGAATTGCTGCCAGATCTGAATCTGCAGACTCACCTGCAAATGCAGTAACTGATCCAGCCAGCATAACTGTGCTTAAAGCGCAAACTGTTGTTAATAATAATTTTCTTGATTTCATTTCTCTCGCCTTTCCATAAATGCCTGCTGCCGCATGAAACATACTGGCTGCATTTTGCTTATAGTTTATAGCTTCCACCTTATTAAAAGATGTTGATGGTTTTTCCGTTCATTATGCTACCACTCTACCACGCTAAAGTCAACAGCGTAATTCCATCATACATCATTTTTTTGACAGAGCCATTTGCGGCAGAAGATTTTTCAGCAAAAGTTTTTTCAACAGAAGCTTCTTGTCAAACCTGCTCATTAAATATGTACATATTAAAACGGGCGGACATTATTCATATCCACCCGTCTGCATCTTGCTCTTTAATAAATTATCTCAGAGAATCCATCATTGCCTTAACGTTTTCGACCTTGGCATTAAGCGGGATTTCGCATCCTGATCCCAGCATGAATCCGCCCTTCATGCCCATGTTGATGAGCTTCTCACAGTAATCAGCCACTTCATCTGTCGTGCCATAAGCCAGCATTGTGGCAGGAACATCACCTCTTATAGACTGGCAGCCATGCAGTATCTCATATGCTTCATCGATCTTAGTATCTCCGTCTAACTCCAGATGCAGGCATCCCTTAGGAAGCTCTGTGAAATATTTGCACATAGGAAGCCAGTTGCCGTCTGCATGAAGCACTGATACCAGTCCTGCCTCATGGAACCTTAAGATAGTTGCCTTTAATTCTGGCCATACATATTCCTCGAACATCGTCGGTGATAAGAATGTTGCTGATGATCTCATGGCAAATATTCCGACCTTCTGTCCTCCGCTGGCCTTAGTGCTCTGAATCGTCTGCATATCTGATTCTGGCTGATATTTATGAATAATATCCATGATAATGCCAGGATCATCATATAAATCATATGTAAATTCTGCCATTGACCTGATCATTGAGAGAGTATCGAAAATCGGTCCTGTTGCATTCTCGAAGCATGGAACGATTCCTCTCTGAATAAGAGCCGGGATTGTCTTGCCCATATTAGCGCCTAGGATTCCGAATCTTTCACCCATTTGCTGTGGTGAGGTAAATGGCGGATTCTGAATCTGCATCAGATAACTGAAATACCAATTGTTCCATCCCATCTGCATTATCTTCTGATATTCATCAGGGTCATCAAACCATATGGTTTCAACGAACTGATATAAATCATTATCGCCCAGTTCACGTCCAGGAAGCTTTACAGGAAGTCCCATTATAAATGTTGTATCCATAGGGCACATAGCCATTGATACGTCCGGATGACCGATCTTGGCAATTGTATTATCTATTGCCTCTATCCAGTTATCAGGGCTCTCCATAATCTCTTTCTGGGTCTTGTCTCCCAGAGCACCATATGTTGCCAGCATCATAGGCATGATAGGCATTTCAGACCTGTCATTATATGGAGCCAGGCTCAACATCTTACCGTATTTTTCAAATGAATTCATATTCTCTCCTCCTGTTCGTACAATATATACTAATCAATATGCAGCTTCATTCTGACTTTATTTACCAGAGTAATCTGTTTCTCTTGAATGATACTTCATATTGTAGGTCAAAACATCCGATGATATAATGAATCTTGTTCATATCCATCAGTAAGTTTTCATACATTTTGTAGGAGATAATATGACAGTAAGTATGTGGATGCTGGCCGACTGGCTGGCAAAATATAATCCCGAGGTGAAGATCGTCGACGGCTCCAGAAATATTCAGGCCGCCAGGATCTGTTCAGATGAAATAAAGATTACAAGAGGCGTTTTATATCTCTCGGAGGACAGTTCAGGCCGTATCATATGCGCGCACAGCCGTGATATTATTTCTATAGTATATGATGACGTTTTCCAGATTTTTAATGATATTCTTGATATGCTGGAATTCTACAATTCTCTGGAGGCAGATGTGGAGGATGCCATCAACAACGGTGCTGATATTGACAAAATTCTCGAGCTCTCAAGCCCTGCCCTGCCTTATTATATGCTGGTAGCAGATGCCGCATTTCTCATGAAGGCGAGCTATGGCAATACAGATTCATATAAGTCCGAATCGAATTTTATAGCTGTCCAGCGTAATAAATTGCTTCCGATGAATGCGCTGATCAGCATTAACAGCCAGCCCAATGTACGCATGAAGGGCATAGGCGCATATGAGATAAATATCCCTGACTCGGAAAATATTGTAACAGCCGCTTATAATCTATTTGCAAATGACGAGCATACCGGATGGCTGGTGGTTCTTAAGAACGGCATGCCATTTACCAGGGGCGAATATCATATCATCGAAGCCATCGGCAGCTTTATCGAAATGTTTCAAAATATTCACGAAGATCAGAGCAGTTCCATGAACAGAGCTTCTATATTCATTGATTTGCTTGATAAGGAAAATGTGAGCAGCGATCTGGTAGATAAACGACTGCGCGCCTTCGGCTGGTTTGAAACTGATATAAAGCAGATCTATGTAATCGCAGGCAGGCTAAACTCAGACATTAACAATCGTGCGCTGGATGCAAGGCTCAGGCTCATGGGCGATGGGGCATTTAAAATTGTATATCAGAACGTAATTGTATTGTTTCTTAATCATTCCCTTACAGATATTGTTCAGTTTGAAAAAGAATTGGCATATTATATCAATGGAACCGAACTGATCGCCGGTAAAAGCGAGCCGTTTAGGAACATTTTCCATCTGAAGCAGCATTATGAAGCGGCCAGAACGGCTGCGCAGTACTCCGCAGATCGCGGAACTATCGTAAGATTTATTGATACTGCAGTTTCTTATGGAATATCGGTTCTCAAGGATCATGTATTTACCGATATCTCACATCCGGCGCTGGAGGTCCTGCGAAATTATGACGCAGAACATAAGAGTGAATTATACAACACCCTGAAGGCATTCCTGGAATACGAAAGAAATTATACAGAGACAGCTAAGATGCTCAGCATTCACAGAAGTACCCTGATCTACCGGCTTGAACGCATTATCGCGATCACAGCTCTTGATCTCGACAACCCCGATGTCAGATTTCACCTGCTGCTGTCGTTCAAAATCGCGTTTCAAAACTCTTGATAAGACACGACCTGTTTTTAAGTTTTTTCCCCTGCGCGCCGTGAACCTCGGCGTAGCAGCCACTGTTCGAAAACGCCTTCGCTGATTGTTTTCTCGCAGTGGCTGCGCCGTCCCAGCGCGCAGTAATATATGTTTTGAAAACAGGTCATGCCTTTTTGACATGACCTGTTAGTTTTACCAATTTAGAACTTATGGCTGCCGCCTCCGCCGCCACCGGAGAAGCCGCCACCCCCGCCGCCTGAGAAGCCTCCGCCTCCGGAGAAGCCACCTCCGCCTGAGAATCCGCCTCCGTGGAAGCCGCCGCCTCCGCCGTGGTGTGGCGGACCGCCCATACCTGGCTGTACACGCGGAACTTTTCTTATAGATTTGACCTCAGCATTTACATTAGGAGTAAACTGTCTGACAGTCAGCGCGTCCATTACAGCCGCATAGCCTGTTGATTTTCTCTTGCTCTTAGCTCTTACAAGCATCAGCGATACTCCCAATCCGACAAATATAGCCAGCAATGCTGCCGTAATATATCTCATAGGCTGCGCAATTTTCTGACCGTCCAGCACTCTGTAAATCTCCGAAAATGCCTTCTGTGCGCACTTATAATAATCACCATCGCTGGCATATGTATAACAATTATCAGTAATAGTATTAGCTATCGAAGTGGTAATGACCTGATATGTCGTCTCTCCCGCATAGATCGTAAGCTCTCTGTCATACATATCAATAAGGAAGATCACAGAATTATATCCATCCATGTCCGTGTTGGCGCCCAGGGATTCCAGCACCCTGCGGGCATACGAAACCACACCATCTGAATGAGAATTGGTACTCGTAACAAATACCGCCGAGGCATACTCTGTTACTTCGTCCATATCGTCCATAAGCGAGCTTTCCTCATCATCAGATAACAGATCCGCCTGATCATATAAGACGGTCATGTGTCCTGTGCTTTCATTAGTCCGGGCGCGAACCTCAGCTGAATCTGCAAATGCATTTCCCGCAAACAGCATCATAATAATTGCAGTTAAAGCAGCTGCCATTATGGCTGAAGGAGTGAAATGATTAGTTCTCACTTTCATCGCCTCCTCTCTTGCCCAGCTGTGCCGGCTTTCTAAGAGACAGCCTGTTATTAGCCTTTACAAAGTCTAAGACTGTCAATATCAGCATAATACAGCATAGAATCGCTGTAAGATAATAATAGAGGTCATGAGCCGGCGCAGCAGCCAGCACAATGGCTCCCACAATGATTCCTATAACGGGCAGCGCTACAGATCTGAGCGTAATATAAAATGGTACTCTTATCCGCTTGGTGATCTCAAATCCTCCATCCGCGGCTTTCTTGTCCGTCTTCATATTGCCGACGATAATACAATACAGGAAAATTCCCGCAGCAATACCAGTCGAAAATGACATAGTTCCAAATCTCGATGTTAAGATCAGTGAAATAGCAGGAACAATAATGAAGCATAATATTCCAACTAATACGCACGAACCTTTCTTTTTCTTTTTTTTCTTAAATGATGCAGTATCAACAGATTCAGAATCGTTGCCACTGCTGCCTATTCCTGCCTTATTTTTCTGATACAGAAGTCCCTCATCATCCAGGCCATTTTCCTGAATATATTTTTCTCTTATCATCCCAGTTGAAAAAACCATCATAATGCATAACAGCATCATAGTGATTATTACAAGCGTGGTCGGCCTCATAGTCAGAAACTGCAGCAGAATAAATGCAGGTATTGCGATTATCAGAGAAAGAATCAGATATTTCTTCATATCTATAGGAAGATCCGCGTGGATCTTGCCAGTCAGGCCATTTATCACCGCATAACTCATCATGCCAGTATGTTCATTTTTATTAGACAGGAACCATACCGGAAGGAACCCTTTTCTGACCTCTGTTATCTTTCCCTCAACATTCGTTTCTTCATCAATATCTGCACCAGATACGTTGCTGTTTCGTATTTCTTTATCCTTCCTAAGATCCTCCTTAACATTGGCCTTAGCATAAGCAAGAATCTCATTTTTATAAGTATCTGGCGGCAGATTGCCGATATCTGCATAGAAACCTGCCATATATTTATCGTCAAATGCGCAGGCATTATTCATATCAAATGGTGATATTTCCCTCATGATTCCATCTGGGAAGGATGAAGACGAATCCTCAACAAAGCCGCCGTATACTCCACTGGCATGGGCTGTAACTTCATAGGTCGTATATTCGTCAAAGCCTCCCACGATTCTCACGCGGGTTGCTTCATATCTGCCATCAGCATCAGCCTGAGCGGTATATATCCAACATGGCATATAAATGCCCCTGAACTTATCTATCGTGGTATCTGACTTCATTTCTCGTGGAAGAAACCATGCATGCTTTATCTTGTCTTTATAGATTTTCCCGCATTCTTCCTTTGATATCTTAAAAGGGATAATAACATCTGGCATGACGTTTTCATCGCCCTTTATTCTGCTCTCAAGGAATGCCTGCGAGCCGCAATATGAGCAGAACGTAACTCCCGTTTCCTCTGTTGTATAGATACTGGCGCCACATTGAGAGCAGGTATATATCTTACCCTCCCCATCAGGACCAGCTGACTCCTGTGCGTTCTTTCGAGTCTTTCCTATATTGTCATCTACAGAAAAAACTGAGCCACAATATTCACATTTTATTTTGCCATTTTCCGGCTGAAATTGTATCTCACCGCCGCAATTCGGACATTTATACATATATTATTTATCTCCTGTATTTCCTTATTGCATTTCTCGCAGCTTCATGGTCACCTTCATATGGATCCCTGTATTCACCCGCCTTAATGACATACGGCTGACGACCCTGACCCAGCAATAATACCATATCATCCTTATTGGCCTTGCTGATGATATAATCTATGGCCTCACCGCGTCTTTCTATGAATGATCTCTGACAATTATCATTATCAATTCCATCCATTATCTGCCTTGAGATCTCGGCCGGATCTTCATCCCGCGGATCATCCTGAGTTGTAACTATCTCATCGCAATATTTTCCGGCTATTCTGCCCATCACAGGACGTTTTGTAACATCACGTCTTCCTGAGCTGCCAAATACCGCATATACCTTAGCCTTCTCTCCTATTACATCATGGGCAAATTCAAATACCTTTTCAAATGCATCCGGCGTATGCGCGAAGTCCACGATAACATGATAGTCCTGTCCCTCATCAATTACTTCCATACGGCCTGCGACCTGCGGAATATTCTCAAGAAGAGGAACTATCTCGTCAATCGTCATTCCCATCTCGCATACAGAGGCAATGACAGCAAGTATGTTGCTTATATTGTATTTGGCTATCAGATTGGTCTTAATATCATATTTTCTGCCATCATGAACCAATACGAAGCTTGTATAACGTGGTCCCAGGACAACATCCTCGGCCCTGTAATCTGCAGCATTATCCACTCCATATGTCACATATCTGCAGCTGCAGCATTCCCTGAGGCCGTCTATGCTAACCGCGTCATCAGCATTAAGAACTGCGACTCCGTCCGCCTTCATGTTCTTAAACAGAATCTTTTTGGCTTCAAAATAATTCTCCAGAGTTCCATGATAGTCGAGATGCTCATGAGTCAGCTGAGTGAAGATAGCGCAATCAACATCGACCGAATCTATTCTCTTCTGAACCAGTCCATGGGAGCTGGCTTCAATTGCCGCGGCCCTGATTCCAGAATCATACATATCAGAGAGAACCTTATGTATCTCAATCTGTGAAGGCGTCGTAAGCGAGGCGCTTCTCGCGTAATCATTGTATTCAACGCCTATCGTGCCCATATATCCGGTCGGCAGCTTATGCGAATATATATATTTTATGACAGATGCTATCGTTGTCTTGCCATTAGTGCCTGTAACAGCAAATATTGTCATCTTCTCACTAGGCTTCTCATAAAATACATTGCAGATCCTATTAAGCTCGTCTGTCGTATCTTCTACCCTGATATATAATGCGCCGTCATTTTGAGTTATATCCTCACTGCAGACAACAGCGGTCGCTCCATTTGATACCGCCTGCTCTGCATACTTATGTCCGTCACAGCTGTTTCCCTTTATACAGAAAAATATGTCACCCGGCTTCGTACTTCTGGAATCAATGCTTATTCCATTTATTTCCACTTTCTCAGCTGTCACATTTCCTTTCCCTGCAGCTGATTCTAAGATCTCCTCTGAAAAAAGTTCCGTAATTTTCATTTTATTAACTGCCTCACATTTTCATCACACATTTGCATATATTTTTAGTTTTGTTTGCCCGCATAATATTTCTTAATGATAAGAGTAAATATCAGGAGCATGGCTATTCCGACGATCAATGGAATCCATGAATTCTTCGTTGCCGACCCTATTATATAGCATATGAATGTGCATACAGCAACTACGCCGCCGTATTGCAGCTGCGAATCCACGTGATTTATATGATTACATTCCGCTCCCGCCGAGCTCAATATTGTGGTATCAGAAATAGGGCTCAGATGATCGCCGCATACACTTCCACCCAGAATAGCAGCAACAGTCATCGACATAACCTCACTAGCCTGATCTCCGAATACAGAAACTACTATAGGAATCATAATGGCAAATGTTCCCCACGAAGTGCCTGTTGAGAACGCCAGCAGCAGCGATATAACGAAGAATACCGCCGGCATAAATGTAAGTGAAATACGATATTCGTCAACTACTCCTGCTACAAATCCACCGGCATCCAGATATTCTCCGCCGCAGATGCCGCTGAGCGACCATGCCAGGATCAGGATGAGTGTAGCCGGAACCATATTTTTAAATCCTTCTACGAGTCCATCCAGGAATTGCTTCGGACTTACGATTTTTCTCGGCAGATACAAAATAGCTACAAATACAACAGTATAAAATGCGCCCATGGCAAGTGCTGTTATAGCATCACAGTTGGCAAATGCATCACCAATAGTTGATGTTTCTCCAGAGAATAAGCCGCCTGTATAAAGCATTGCGATAATTGAAAACAAAATAAGCGCGATAATCGGAAGGAGCAGGTCTATTACTTTGCCTTTATGCTCTTTCTCCTCTTTTACTTCGGTTGTCTCATAATCCGCAGGATTAAATGACATTTCGTATCTGCGCATCTTACCAAAATCAGCTGCAAGAATCGTTGTAAGTATGATAAGTGCCAATGAAAACCAGGTATAATAATTAGGCAGGATGGTGCTGAGAAACAGGCCAAACCCATCTATAGACGATCCGTCTGGAAGTGATGATGTTACGGCCGCTGCCCACGAAGAAATAGGGGCAACTATACAAACCGGTGCTGCCGTGGAATCGATGATATATGCAAGCTTTTCTCTTGAAATATGATTTCTGTCAGTTATCGGCCGCATAACCGTGCCTACTGTCAGACAATTAAAATAATCATCAACGAATATGATGATACCCAGCGCCACAGTTGCGAAAAGCGTAGTTCTCTTAGTCTTAAGCCTCTTAGATGCCCATGCCGCGTATTTATGCGTCGCACCTGACAGATTCATCAGATATACAACCATTCCCAATAAGACAATAAATATGAGCACGCCCATATTGCCCTTGACCTTATCAGCCATAATATCGAACATGGTTGTAACCGATTGAAATGGATTGCCGCTGCAGAAGATCAACGCTCCCGTGAGTAATCCGATAAACAGCGACAGGTTGACTTCCTTAGTCACAAGACTAATGACGATAGCAACCAATGGCGGTATGAGCGCCAGAAATGTTCCCCCAGTATTCATTTTTCATTCCCCTCTTTTTCACAGTAAGCTACAAAATTTAGCACGATTATATCAAAATCCATTATGCCTGCCCTGGCAAATATTCCAAATATAATTCTTATCTGCCTCATGCCGTGAACCGCGGCGTTACAGCCATGGCAGGCGTAAATTTCATATTATCCAAGTTATCTTACTAACTTAAAATTATTTCGTCAATTACCCATCATACAAAAATCCCAGAAACAGGTGTTTCTGGGATTTTGATAGCATTCGTAATATATAAAAGAATGATTATCTCTTTGAGAACTGTGGTGCACGACGAGCGCCTTTGAGACCGTATTGATTTCTTCAGCCTTTTTCAAAAGCGCCTGCTGGTCAGTAATAATCCAAATCTACTGGAGGTATTTCTTTTGGTCAATCACAACCTGCTTTTAAAGTATACAGGAAGCTTTTGAATTATATTTTGTACAGTGCCGCTATTTCAGGAGTTTTTCGTAGGTGAAGTTCCCAGCAGCACCCCGCATAAGCAGCACATCAAGCACTACCAAGACGTCACCCAATCCCAAAAGGAGCCACGAATTGATCAAAAGAATGCCCGTGAATTGCCCGATAGCCAGTGCAAGAATCGGAAAAATCAGAAATACAGCCCATACCGGTTCTGCAAGTTGTTCTTTCGGATAAAGGCGAAAAGCACAACCGTCTGCAAAACGCAGAAAGCGGCACTTGCCGCGTATGCGACCCCGATGGCCTTGTTCAGCGGATTCGCCAGCGATTGCAGAACGCAGTAAATCACAATCCATACAATCGCAAAGGTCAACTCGTTTTTCTCATATAGCTTTTTCATTTCGGTTCCTCCGTTTCCGTTTTGGTAGTGTCAAAAACTACCTTCTTTTATGTTTTAAAATTCCTTTAAAACCTTGA
>CAVARE010000056.1:0-15992 GCA_963591145.1 Anaerotignum sp.
ATGCGGAAGATGGGACTTGAACCCACACGTTGTCACCAACGTCAGATTTTGAGTCTGATGCGTCTGCCATTCCGCCACTTCCGCAAGCGCCAGATGATTATAACAAATACATTTCAGCAATTCAAGCTAAAAGTGCTTTTACCAAATTACTGGCTGGTAAATTGCTGCTGGTAGTGGCAACATTCTCAACACACAAGGAGGCATCCCTTTCGGAAATGCCTCCTGAAATATGTTGTTATTCAATAAATCATTAAAACTGTATCAATTTAATCCCATCAATTTGTATTAAGCGATTGGCTCAACCATGAACAGACCGTTTTCAAGTTCTGTGATAGTACCGTTTACTGTAGATGTTTCATCAACATTAAGAACTGATACGTAGCTTGTCTCTGTTACGTTCCATACAGAACCATTTGTCAGTGTAACGATAACACCGTTGTTAACTGTTTCTGATGGTGTGCACTCTACTGTGCCCATGTACTCACGGTAGCCGTATGTAACTCCGTTTTCGCCAACGATATTCTCGCCGCCGAATGGGATAGACTTGTCAACGCCGCCTACAGGATGTACTGCATATCCTGAAGAGATGATACCTGTGATTTCTGTATTGTCGAGTGTAAGAACGAGGTTCTTAGATGTGAACTGATGGCAGTTGTAGATGTCAGATTCGATAGCTGTCTCGCCGTTGCAATCCTGAACATAAACTTCTACTGCTTCATTGTAGTTATATGAACCAGCGCCTTCACCCCACATAACAGTTGCAGGACCCCAGTTATCAGCCTGTGTTACGTCGAATGCTTCGTCCTTAGGAGCGATGCTGTCATCGAAATCGATTGATGTTCCGCCTAATGAACCTGGATCGTCAGAGTCAAATGCAAGTACGAATACAGGAGCATTGATCTTGCAGTTCTTTACATACAGACCAGCGCCTGTAGCACCCATTGTCATGCCGCCTGCTGACTCGCCTTCAGCTGTAAGTTCGTCCTGTGTATATCCATCACCTGTGCCCTTGTAGATGAATGCGATCTCGCCAGCATTAAGTTCTGAATCTTCACATACTGTAACACCGCCAGCTGTTGAGTGGCTCATTACGATACTCTTGTTAGCATTAACAACTGTTCCGTTAACATATGCAGATGATGCATATTCATTTGCCTCAACATTACCATAATCTGCGTTAACTAAGCAGTTAGAATATACGTTGATATTAGCACCGATTGAGTATGATGAATATCCTGTACGTCCTTCAAGGATTGAGAGCTCGCAGTTTGTAAGAGTATTCTTGCCTGCGTAGTAGTACAGTGAGTAATCATTTGTCTGTGGAAGAGCCTCAAGGTCTTCTTCTGTCTCAACTGCTGCCAGCTGCTCCAGATATTCATCTGTAAGACCTGTTGCTGCGATAGCCCATTCAGCAAATGTCATCTCTGTGCCGTCTTCATTGAAGTATCCTTCGCCTTCAACATATGCTGCATTGAGTTCTTCCAGATCCTCTGCATATGGATACTCTGTTCCGTCTACTGACAGACAAGCCCAACCAAATGACTTGATTACTGTATTGTTGTAATAGATGTCATAATAATCATCAAACTGGCATGTACGAACTACACCATGAAGTCCCAGTACCCATACTGCACAGTCTTCACCTTCTTCATCGCCTGTAGCTGTGAAGTTACAATCTGATACGTAGATCGTCGGATATGCATCATGAACTGATAATCCGCCGAACAGTGATGTACGTGTAACGCCATCGCCTACTACGTCAACGTCTGTTACTCTGACTACTGATGCGCCTGAAACTGCGATAGCACATCCATCGCCTGTGAAGTCGTTACCACCTGATTCGTGATTTCCTGTCTGAAGAATGTGGAAATTAGAATCAGAAACGTTATATTCGCCATTAACAACTGTAACTATAGACAGATTAGCCATATCAGCTGTAATGTCTGCACCTGAGATTCCGTTCTCGTCAATTGTTCCGTTTACTGCATCATCAACAACTGATAAAACGCCGTCCTGCTTAAGAATAAGTGACTGTGTCTGATACTGAGATGTTCCATCATCACCAAGTGACAGAGGCTGTACTGTAAATACAACCTTACCTTCATATGTGCCAGGAGCCTGTGTTACAACTTCCCCATCAACAGTCATAATTACACAGTATCCGTCCTCTGCAATATACAGATTGCCTTCTTCAAGGGTAACACCATCATCAAACTCTAATGTCTCGGTAATAACCTGACCTGTTATAGGTGCCTGCTCTTCTTCAGCTGATCCACCCTCTGCTGAATCACCTGCTGACTCGCCGCCTTCTGCCTGCTCGCCTGCTGATTCGCCGCCTTCTGCCTGCTCGCCTGCTGATTCGCCGCCTTCTGCCTGCTCACCTGCTGATTCCTCAGCTGCCGGTGCTCCACCTTCTGCCGGTGCAGGTTCGCCTGCAAATGCTGTAAAGCTCATTGATGCAACCATTGCAGATGCAAGAACTGCACATAAAATCTTCTTTGTTGCCTTCATATCCTTCCTCCTATTATGTTTATCGATAACAACACTTTTTCAATTATATTATCAGGAAAAAACAAGTCAACAAAGGAAGTTATCCAAAATGAAATTTCGGCATTATGTCTTATCATGCAAGTTTTTTATTGTGAAACATTATGCATCGTAAGCGAAAAGCCATAGAACTATAACTTTGTTTCATAGTTCTATGGCTTTCACTTTCGTCTCTTATTGTATATGTCTCACGCAAATGCATTCTATCATTTAGCATGTTTCCGCAAGCATTTGCCATTATTCTGCCTTAACTAACTGTCCGTTGTAATACAGATTACCATTCTCATCCTTCGTATATGCTGATAAGAATTCATAATACATCGGCACTTCTTCTCTAGGATAGTCATGTTTCTTGCCTTCTACCACGATCCATTTGCATACCGGGATGTCATCCTTATTAGAAAATGTATATGTTGTATATTTGCCTTCTGTCTCACATTCATAATCATCCTGTGAAAAGCCATACTTATTACGCCAATATTTAAGATGAGAGAGGGCTGCGTTATCGTCTATATCTGCAGTTATGTTGAATTCCTTCAGATATTTATCTTCAGTACCATATGAGAACAGCACCGCTATTTCGTGCGAGTCTGTCGGAAAATCTGCATATTCCTCATCGAAATATGCAGGCGCGCCCAGTGCAGCCGCCGCAAATACATCCGAATACTTAACAGCCATATTCTGCGCCATTCCGGAGCCATTAGAAAAGCCTGTTACATAAATCCTTGAACGGTCTACATTATATTTTTCACATACTTCCTCCACCAGATGCGCTAGATAATTCGTCTCCTTATCTATGTTCATCCAGTAATGCTGCTGTCCATATACATATAATGATGAAGGATAAATAACTATGCAATTATTAGCTGCTGCCACGGACTGCCAATTGGCTCTGAATATCATATCCTCGCCGTTGCCGCCGCTGCCATGCAGGCATAATATAACCGAGCTGGCCTCGTCCGTCAGCTCCTGTCCGTCAGGAACATACAGCCAGTAGTCCCTCTGCAGACCTTCATACTGCGTTCTGTAATATGTAAAATGCCAATCATTCAGACCAAATATCTCTCCGCCTGTGATATTTCCTCTGAAGGATATCTCGTTATGCTTTATCTGGCCGATAAAATTCCTGCAAATGCTTCCTGCTATAGATGATGCCCTGAGATTACTACCATAGTTTATATAAATAGCACCCATGGAATCGCTGCCATCTGAGCTGTCCACAGAGGAGCATGCCGGCAAATACAGACCATCAGCATAATTTATGTAATATGATGTATTTCTTGTATCCTCAATAGAATTAACTTTCTTCCAGAAGGCCAGGCTGTCTGTAAGCTGGGTTGATCTGCTCTCTGCAACGAACCACATACTCAGAGGTTTAACAGAACTGGCTTCATATTGATCCAGTGTATCAGCGCTGAGCCCGTCTCCGCCTATCAGCGCAGCTCCTACATATCTGTCAGAATGCTTTATAGCCTCTAATTCTGCGGCATCAGCTGCATCCTCGTATCCGATCAGGAATACCTCACTGTCCTCATCCAGCCAGTCCTGCTGCACATCGTTATATACGGAATCTATATATGACTGGGCCTCGTCAGCGTCATTTGCCCAGTCAAATGTAAGACATACTACGTTGAATTTGTCCAATGCCGAGAAGAATGACCACTCTGTCTCGTCCATGAAGTCCTCTGTCTGTTCGCCGTCCGGAACCAGCAGGAGACATGTAATCTGCCTATCATCATTTTCATCATTCATATAAGCTGCATACTCATATCCGTTCTCTGTATTGTAGCTTACGATAGTCTGCTCCAGCGTCTGATTCAGTGACTCTGCCTCCTCAGGTGTCGGCTCACCCTCGGCTGCAGTACCTCCTGCCGATTCTCCTGGAGACTCACCCTCCATGGTCTCTGGCTGTGACGGCTGACTAACCTCTGTATCAGATTTCTGCTCTGTACCAGCTTCCTGCTCTGTCATATTATCACTGGCAGTCTCAGTAGCATTAATACCGGCATCATCTGCCGATTCCTGTTTATTATTCTCATCCGTGAAGCTTTCTGAAGACAGACTCTCTTCAGGTTCTGACTGTGTACCTGACACTGTAAAGCAGTCTTCTAATGACACCTGCACGGTTTTGCTGTCAGTAACGACACCTGCCATACAATCGGCAGATAAAGACATTATCAATATAATGGAAATGACTATGCTTCTTATCAGCATCTTTTCTCGATTCATCAAAAGCACCTCACATCATCAATATCAAGTTATCAAGTACAGTATGATTATATTAGGCTTAAATTAGTTCAAGCTTAATTTCTAACAGACCTTGTTAAAATTCTGGTAGAAATGTATAATCAGTTTCGGATAACTTACGTATTCAATTTCATGCCATAACTTATGGCATGTTAGTTTTTTGACTATCACAGAAAGAGGTGAATCTACATGAATGATGTTATAAAAACAATTATGGAAAGAAAAAGTGTAAGAAATTACACTTCTGATCCGGTTAAGCCAGAGGATCTCAAGGCTATCGCAGAAGCTGCTATCTGGGCTCCTAATGCCATGAATAAGCAGGGATGGCACTTCACAGTTGTAAGTGATCCTGCCATGATCCAGAAAATGAGCGATGCATGCCGCGTTGGTTTTACTAACTGCCCTGCTCCACCACTTCAGGAGAGAGCTAAGGATCCTAACTTCCATGCATTTTTCAAGGCTCCGGCCGTTATCGTAGTTACAATTGCTGATGACAAATTCACAGCATTTGACGCAGGCGCAGCAGCAGAAAATATCTGCCTGGCAGCTAGGGCTCTCGGATATGGCACATGCGTTACAGCATGCACAGAGTTCATGTTCATGGGCGATCCTGATCTTAAGGCAACTCTGGGTATTCCTGCTGATTACAAATTCATGTGCGCCATCACATTAGGCGTTGAGGCAGCTGGTCCTGATGATCACGTTCGTGACAGAAACGAAGGCGTAATTAATTACAAATAATTAAGATATCAAGAACTGTACGGGATTCTTCTCTATATTCGGAGAATTTCGTACAGTTTTTTTGTAATCATTCAGAATCCAAGTGACGAATATTGTTCTTAATAGTTACAATCATCCAAAACCAGGCTGCCAGGCAGCCGAAATATTACAGGAGAAAAAATAATGACACCAGAATTACGCAGAGAGATTGATAAACTCACACCAGAAGTGGTTGCAAATGCCCGCAAGATTTGGGAAATAAATGAGACCTGGCCTATCACAGGCACGAGACATATTCTCAACCTGGATGGCCGCGACATAGGAATGGTTTTCTACAAGGCTCCATCAGATAATGCTCCACTGTTCGTGGCATACCACGGCGGCGGATTCTTATTCGGAGGAAGCGCATTTGACGACGAATTATTCTCATATATGTCACGTGCGCTTAATGTGAATATTGCAACTGTCAACTATAGACAGGGTCCTGATTACAAGGATTATACCAGCCTGAATGACTGCTATGACAGTATTCTCTTCTTAATTGATCATGCTGCAGAATACGGATTCAACCCTAAGCATATCTCGACCATCGGCGCATCTGCCGGCGGCAATCTGGCAGCTGCAGTTGCATTAAAGGCAAATGCTACCAAGGAATTCACGCTTGATAATCAGATTCTGCTCTATCCGTTCCTGGACGGATATACAGAGCCTGAAGAGAAAGGCACTGGAAGCTTCTCAAATGTTATGTCGCATATAATGAATGAAACCCATTTCTCAGGCGGCAGATCAAATGATCCATACCTGTCTCCGGTATTTGCAACCAGAGACATGCTCGTAGGACTTCCTAATGCTATAGTCGTACATTCAGACAATGATAATCTGAAATATGAGGCGATCAAATATGCCGAGATGCTTAAGGACGCAAATGTTCCGACAGAAGTTTTCTTCGCTGAGAACATGCCTCACGGCTATATAGAATCAGGCTTCAAATCAGAACTCACCCCTGTAGACCGTGAATTCTTCGGCCCTTCGGTAGCATTGTTCGATTCAGGTGAGATACATAAGAGTTCAGTTGCAACAGTCGAGTTCATTAAGGAGCATATGATATAAAGCATACCGAGCTAGTACCGCTTGCTATGTGCCGTGAACCTCGGCTGCAGCCGAGGTCCACGGCGCGTTTTAATTTTTATATTTCATTTGCCTCGTTGTTACTCATCAGTTTCCACTTCTTGTGGGCATTTCTATAAAACATCATCGATATCACAGTGGCTGTGCTCCAGCCGAATGGCCATGCTGCCCAGATTCCCACATATCCCATGGCTGTGCTTGAGAAGATAAATGCAAGCACAACTCTTAATAACAGGTCTGTGAAGGTCGAAACTACGAAGGCCTTCATAAGGCTCGCGCCTCTTAATATTCCGTCTCCCACCAGTTTAGATGAAACGACAAAATAGAACGGAGCTAATATTCTAAGATACAGCACAGCTGATCTTACTGCCTCTGCTGATGGCTCGTCCAGGAAGAATGATACCAACGCATTTGGGAATATCATATATATTGCAACTATCGGGATACACAGGCTCCATACGATCTTAAGACCTGCCTTGAAGCCGTCATGAAGTCTGTCATATCTGCCGGCACCCAGGTTCTGTGAAGAGTAATTGGAGATTCCGTTAGTAAGCGTGTTAAATGACGTGATTACAAGATTATTCAACTTAACTCCGGCCGAATATCCTGCGATAACCGATGCGCCGAAGCTATTAATTATGCTCTGGATAACTATGTTGCCGATGGACACGAAGCTCTGCTGCAGGACGCTGGGAATCGCAATGATGGCGAATTGTTTCAGCAGGTATACATTAAAAAGCGCAGGCTTTTCATTTGCCTTGAACTGTCTGAGTCTCAGCAGAACAACCACCAATGCCAGGATGCAGCTTACGCCCTGACAAATGAATGTCGCCCAGGCTACACCCGCAACGCCCATATTAAAGGCACTTACGAATAGAATATCCACGGCAATATTGCTGAGGGATGATATCGCCAGGAATATGAATGGTGTCCTGGAATCGCCGAATGCTGAGAATATACCCGTCGCTATGTTATAGAAGAACACAAACGGCAGTCCCCATACGTAGATGTCCAGATATAATTTCGAATCGTCGAATATCTCCTGCGGCGTATTAATGAGATTAAGAAGCGCCGTACTGCCCAGGATTCCTATCAGCATCAGTATGACGCATACTATAGCACTGGTGATCATAGCCGTTGAGATCGACGTCTTCATCGTCTTATAATCCTTGCTTCCGAAATATCTGGAAGCAATTATGGAACATCCTATATTGCAGCCAAAGGCAAATGCTATAAATATCAGCGTGATCTCGTAGCTGTTGCCTACCGCTGCCAGAGCATTTTCCCCGATAAACCTTCCCGCAACCCAGGAATCAGCTATATTATACAATTGCTGAAAAATAATGCTGCCAAATAGCGGTATGCAGAAGCTCCATAAGAGTTTCTGCGGATTGCCGACTGTAAAGTCCTTATTCATATGCTAGCCTCCTATGATTAAGATGCTGCAACCATTCAGAACCTCATTACAGAAAACATTTTTGCATAGCTCTGAATAGTTGTCGCATCTGCCTATATAACATAAATATAGTGCCCTACAAGCTGTTAAATTCAGCCTGTGGGCACCTTAATATCTCAATGAGATTTTTATTTTGTCAGATCATTTGCAAATGCTTCGATCCTATCCATTCCCTTATTGATCTGCTCCATAGAGATCGCATAGGCCAGTCTGAAATGATCATCGAATCCAAAGTCTGCGCATGGAACTATGGCTACATGGTAGTCCTCTAACAGGTACTTGGCAATGTCTGCTGCACTTGTGATTACCTGATCCTTGTACTTCATGCCGATCATCTCTGAGCAGTCAACGAAGAGATAAAATGCTCCGAGAGGTTCAACTGCAGAAAGGTGTGGAATCTCAATCGCACGCTTGTAGATGAACTTTCTTCTCTCGTTGAAGGCTTCATTCATCATGGCAACCGTATCCTGTGGTCCGTTGAGAGCCTCAACAGAAGCTGCCTGTGTGATTGAGCTAGGGTTTGATGTCTCATGTGACTGAACAGAACCCATAACCTTAGCGATGTCCTCTGGTGAGCCGGTATATCCCATTCTCCAGCCTGTCATGGCATAGCTCTTAGACAAACCATTGATTGTAATCGTTCTGGCGTAGATTTCATCATTAAGAGATGCAATGCTTACATGCTCCTGTCCGCCGTAGATAAGATATTCATAAATCTCATCGGCGATTACATATATATCCTTCTCAACTGCAAATGCTGCGATATCCTCCAGCTCTTCTCTTGTATAGATCATACCTGTAGGATTGCAAGGAGAGTTGATTACGACTGCCTTAGTCTTGCTTGTATATACCTTCTCCAGGTCTTCTCTTCTGACCTTGTAAGACTGTTCCTTCTCGCATCTTACGAATACAGGAACACCGTCGCAGAGCTTAATGATCTCTGGATAGCTCAGCCAATATGGAGCCGGTATGATAACCTCGTCGCCAGGATTTAAGATAGCCTGAAATGCATTAGTAAGAGAATGCTTGGCACCATTGCTGATTACGATCTGGCTAGGCTTGTAGTCGATTCCGTTGACTTCTTTTAATTTGCGGCATACAGCTTCCTTCAGATCTGCTGCGCCGGATGCCGGAGTATATTTAGTATATCCAGATTCAATAGCTTTGCATGCAGCCTCGCAAATGTTTTCTGGTGTATTAAAGTCTGGCTCTCCAGCGCCAAAACCTACAACATCTATTCCTTTTGCTTTTAATTCCTTAGCTTTTGCTGAGATAGCCAATGTAGAAGAAGGCTTAACAGCTAATGCTTTTCTAGATAATTCTAATGACATAAATAACTCCTTTCAATACGTCCAATTAAGTCGAGATTTTAGCACATCTCTTTTCATTTGTATACAAAAATTATACCGAAAAATTGTATAAAATTCACGGGCGGACAGCAGGCATGGAACTCGCACTGACTAGCACTTTTCACTATAATAATAGCGAGAGAAGCTATCATTACATGCTCCTCTCGCTAATAAAAAGTAAATCGCAACTTATTCAGCCACATAACAGAAAACTCGCTTGCAGCTTCTCTGCATGCTTAGGCATCGCAAAACCGCTGCTACGCAGCTCTTTCACGCTTCAGATTTTTCAAGATCAATGGTTCTCTCAAAATGATATTTACGTTTTGCTTCATACATTCTGGCATCCATATGAGTTAAGAAGGTCTCTGCACTGTCATGTTCTTCAAACTGTGCATATCCCATGGCTGCGCTCAGCGTAAACGGCTCGGATCCAGACTCATTGAAACTGGTTATATTCTTGTTTATCTCATCTATCGTAGTCTGTGAATTGGCCTCATCTGCACCAGGCAACAGGACGATGAATTCATCACCTGCATATCGGATTGCAATACCTCCGTCCGGTATAGACTTAAACAAAATATTGCCGATCGTGCAGATTGCTCTGTCCCCCTTACTATGGCCGAACATATCATTTATTTCTTTGAAATCATTAAGATCCATCATGATTCCATATAATGATGATCTATTAGAGACTTCCTTCTGTTCTCTTTTTTCAAGTATTCCGTTCAGATACCTGCGATTGTATAGTCCTGACAGCTCATCTGTATATATATTTTCTGCATACGACTGCATCTGCACGAATGTCAGAGCTATCGCCACTGACACCCACGATGTTGATATACCATAGCAAAACAGCTGAACGACCACGCCGATAAAGCAGGGACCTATAAACGACAGTATAGGAAAGAAATTCAGGTTGATTCCCTGATTCTTGGAATGATATACCATATGAATGCTGTAGGCAAAATATATTACCAACGTAAGATATCCTATAAACGCGCCATCTCCGCGGCTATATATATTGTCTTCCGATACATTAAACAAAATGCCTGTGCCGAAGAGATTGTATATAATCACCACCAGCTCAATAAGCCACGGGATCATTATGTATTTCACCTTGCGCTGTGTTCTTCTGTAATTTCTATAAATTCGCAGATCCACATACAGGCACCACAATACAGCGATGCTCACGGTTCCTATCAGACACAAGCTGTTGGAGATATAATTCATCGCTATGCCGCCGGTGATATCCTGACCGTCCACGAAAAACGAAACCGTCTCGCAGAGAGCTCCAAACAGATTGACATAAGCCATGCCATCATACAGCTTATCCTCAGTATGAATATTTTCTCTATTTTTTCGTCTGCAAATCAGAAGAAACCACATCAGCATTACGGCTATTCCATTTGCCACGGCTATTTCTTTTAAAACTACCATCGATTATCTTCCCGATATTTTTCTTCATAATAAAACTACGTTTTACATGAAATTTAAATTATATTGTAGCCAAATAGCGTGGCTTTATCAATGATTTCTGGATATTTTGGAATATTTTTTCTGAGCTTGCAGCGTTTCGATTTTTCACGAATGACCCCTGCCTTGATCATTATAGGTAACACTGTTCTGTTGTTGCTGTTTTATTGTTGTCCCTGACTACTCAGGAACTCCACCAGAGTATAAACTGTAGTGGACGGATTACTGTCTCTGCTTACTGTCTCAATCTGATTTTTCTTCAGTTGTTCCTCACGTTCCATGGCTCTCTGAATTGCTACTTGCTGATATTCATACAATCTTGTAAATACATCCGTACTTTTACTGTAGTCTGGCAGATAACCTTTATTTTTCAAAACTTCAATCACTGCATCACAATTTCTCAGATAAGCATTTCTTTTTTCAAAATGCAGCAAATACCAGTATTCAAAGCATGGATTAGAATATGCAATTTTATATCCGTGCCTTTCCGCATATTCAACCGCCGTCTGTAATTCACTATTTTTATTATCATCGCAGTCAAATACACACCAGAGCTGATCTCCATCTTTCGGATAAAAATCTAATTGCGATACTAACGCCTTGGCATGTTTCACCAAATGCTCCGCTGCCTTGTGCTTTGATGAAATTGGAACAATGTCTACAAGACAATTTCTCGTGCGGAAATGTTTAAAATACAGCGTTTCTGTCTCCTTGCCTTCACATATAATATAGATTACAGGCCTTCGTTTACGGCGCGCCGTTCGATTAGGATTATATTCTTTTCTTGGTTTTGTCATTGCCCGACACCTCCAATAAATGGGATAGCCCCAAATCGGCCTTGAAGATATCCTTTACGAATATTTTCTCCTTTTCTCGGCGAAAATGATGCCAATGAATATAATTCTGTGGCACATGATTTATCATCCTTTTCTGCAAACCATATTTGATCCCTACGAAAGAAATTAAGATCAAGTAGCATAGCATCATGTGTCGTGAAGATAAGCTGCGCGCCATTAGTATTTATAGTCTTATCCTGTACCATTTCGATTAGGCGTCTGGTCAAAAGAGGATGAAGGCTTTCCTCAATCTCATCAACAGCAAGGAGTGCGCCAGCCTCAAGAGCCTGCAGCCAGCCTCCAATCCGCGCAAAAAACCGTTGCGTGCCAGCCGATTCTCTTTCCATCAGAAGTTGAAAATGATCAACGCTTCCATCCTCGCAGATAATACGATGCGTCGTAACAATAGTCGGAGTCTTACCATTTGCATTTTTAATGGTAACATCAGAAATACCCAGATCAGCTAGCAGCAGTTCCTTCATAATATGTGCCTTGCCATCATCCCCACTAATAATCTGCTCAATAGTTTCAGATGCTGTTGGTTTCTCTTCTACCAGCAGTGTCAGTTTCTCTTGAAACCACCTAAAGGCATTTTCAGTCTGCGGAAGATTCCAGTCATTTGAAGTTACCAGGTACAGTTTATTATATGGAGTTCGGCTACTCAGAGTAACTTGTTCACTCACATTTTCACGAAATTCATATACATCATTTTCCCTGGAGAATATCAATGCCTCCCGCCCGTTCGGCCAATGATACAAATATTCTGTATAAATTCTCTTGGCATCAAATGAAAAACCATAAGCATAGCGAATACCGTCATATGTAAAAACAATTTCAAAGGAAGTCGGATCCTTAGTGCATCCAAAAGGTTCCCACGGCAGTTTCTGACCTTTAGATACCTTAGCAGCATCGCCAACGACCATTTCTCTCATTGCCTTCATTGCATGAAGCACATTACTCTTTCCTGCGGCATTAGCACCGTAAACTGCAATCGCCGGAAGCAATGATTTTTTTGTGTCCAGCGGCAAAAGGTATTCTTCTAAACTCCTGTCCTTCGATGCAACAAAACTGACCACAGCACTATCTTTTATAGATCTATGATTTTCAATAGTAAATTGAATCAGCATAAATATCCACCTCCAATCTGCAGTATCAATTTCCTGCAATCTCCATAATCTTCACGATTCTCCACAATTATATTTTCAAAACAGATGTCAGTCAATATTTATGTGCTTATTTTGCATTTATTTTGCAAAATATCTGTTTAAAGTCTCGTCAAAAAGGAGCCAACGACAATGAAAAGACCGTAACGGCACTGCATCAGCTACCTGCCTGATTTTGGAAGATGCCACTTGAATCTGGCTGCAAGGATTCTAAGGATAAATACAACTATGATACCTGCTATCATTGCAGCATTTTCATCATATTTGAAAAGGAAAGCGCATACTATTGCTCCGATGATGCTGGCGCATGCATAAAAATGTTTTACGAATATCATTGGCTTCTCTGTTGCAAACATATCTCTCAGCACGCCGCCTCCTACACCTGTAACAGTTCCCAGAAATACCTGCAGGAATGTATTATAAGAAAGTCCGGCTCTGACTCCCAAAGCGGTAAAAACTCCCAGTCCGATGGCGTCAATCACGATTAAAATCGGATGATTCACATCAATCCTCCTGTTGACTGCTGGGATAAAGACAGCAATTGACACCGCTATAGCGACCAATACATATACTGGCTTCTGAAATGCAGCTGGCGGAATTTCACCGATAATAAGATCTCGTATGATACCGCCGCCTACGGCTGTCGTTATCCCAAGAACAACGACGCCCAGAATATCCATTTTCTTCTCTATTCCCACCATAGCCCCTGATATGGCAAATGCAATGGTACCCAATATTTCAAGTATGAAATACATTACGATATCTCCGTTTTAATCTTCTTCTATTTTGCAAAAGAGTTCCAGTCAGAACTTTCTTGCCATAATATACCTATTTACCAACATTTGCATCAATATTGTTTTTATTCGTTATGTGCTTAAATATATAGCAACTATTTTTAGTTGCATCATTGCCGCTACAGATGTATATTAAAGATAGAAAGGTGGTATTTCAATTGGGGCAAAAAGAAAAACTCATTCAACGACTAAAATCATACCCAAAGGACTTTACTTTTGATGAGGCAGAAACACTGCTCACGTATTTCAATTACCTACGATCTAACAAAGGTAAAACGAGTGGATCAAGAGTAATGTTCATTTCAGATGAACATCCGGACATTTTACTTCATAAGCCGCATCCACAAAAGGAGCTGAAAGCATATCAGGTTAAACAACTTATCGAAATTCTTGAACAGGAGGGACTAATATGAACAACACAATCGAATATAAGGGCTATATTGGCAGCGTTGAATTTTCTGAGGAAGATTGCATTTTTTTCGGAAAGGTTCAGGGAATCCGTTCACTTATCTCCTATGAAGGAGATAACGCATCTGAACTCATCTCTGATTTTCACAGCGCAGTTGATGATTATCTTGAAATATGTGTTGCTGAAGGTAAGGAACCAGAAATGGCATTCAAAGGCTCATTCAATGTTCGCATCTCACCTGAACAGCATCGTGCTACTGCCATCTACGCAATCAACCATGAGATGTCCCTGAACAGCCTTGTCAATGAAAGTATCACAGAGTATCTGGCTGCGCATACATAAGTCCTGTGATCTAATGCCTAACTAAAAATGGCTCCCAAACAAATCTTCGTAGCGAAGCAGTTTGGAAGCCATCTTCTCTTTTCTCTGCATTATTGGATTATCCTGTTATTGGAATTTTGGCTTTCAGTGAATCTATGGCTTTTTGAGCAAGATTTTGCTTAATTAAACCTTCTCTTGCATACGAGGCAAACTCTACGGAATTTTCACATATCTTCACTACAACAAGTGCACTTGCTGCATTCATTACACCAGTGCGTATTGATGCCACATATAGCTTTTGTTCCTCATTTACATCAAGGACCTCACCATTCTGTATGATAGCCTCTCGAATACGCTGCATATTGATATTTTTGTTTGGCATGCTATCAAATACTATTCTTTTTATTATTTTTTCTTTATTTTCATCAGAGTAACTTATTCCTCCAAACAATTCTAAAGAATGCTTCATGAATTCCATCATTTCATTATTGCTCATTCTGTAACAGCTCCTTCAGGATTTTCTTCATCATAAAATGATTCCAAAGCTGTGATAACACTTTTCTGGTATGTATCTGTATCTGGAATTTCTATGGACGACCTCTTATTGATCACCTTGATTATCTCTGGGCGTAATATTACCTCACTTGCGTACAGTTCTCTTGATGAACACGCAAACATATCTTTTAACGTATCCCCAGTAATATCTGTATTCAGATATTCCATCGTTTCCTCAATCTCAGCCTCGTTTAGCAAATATTCCTCAGCTAAGGTTTTAAACTCATCTGAAATTATGTCAAGCATCTCTTCAGCATCATCTTCTACTATAAGATCCGTAACGGCTCCTGTTGCAATTTGCATAATAAAGCCACCTGCAACAGAGCCGATAATACCGCCTATTACAGTACCTACACCTGGGAAAATCGCTGTCCCCAAAGTTGCCCCGCCAAACCATCCACCAAGTCCGCCAATGATTCCTGCACCAGTCTCAGCAACATTCTTTAATAGCTGTTTGCCAGACATACGTCCACTGCATGTATCCACAATATCTGGGATAGAGAGTACAATTAAGCTCACCGTTGTAACAATAGTGTGGCCTCGCAGCAATTTGGCAGCACTATTCGTAATAGCTGAAGTGCTAAACTCTCCCCCTGTCCTAAAAGCACTAACATATGCCGCAGCTGCCTTAGTTCCCATCAGATTTGCAATTTTTTCACTTGTACCAACAAGCATATCTTCAACAGCAGACTTAGAAATCTGTCCTGCTAATACAGATATTACAAAGCTAGTTCCGCCCACTTGCAGGCCTGTCAGAGCGGACTGACTCAGTGCTGTTTCTATATCTTCTCCATTCCACAATCCTACAGCAAATTCTACGGCTGCGCTTATGCCAAAGGAATAAGCAAAATCAACACAGCCGTTTACTGCATCATATTTTATAGAATCAATATTTCCTGCTTTTGCAATATTTTTCGCCTGCTTATAAGTTATGTTTCCCTTTCTTACAATTTCAGTAGCTTGCTCTGCATCTGAGATACCAGGTATATCGCCA
>CAVARE010000057.1:0-21169 GCA_963591145.1 Anaerotignum sp.
GAGATATCCACATGAGCAAAAGGAAAGCTTCGAAGAAGCGATTTTGCGAATGTGGTTCTGAATATTTACAATTAATAAAATATAGTTATCAAAAAAGGAACTGACTACAGATGTGTAATCAGTTCCTTCTTTTTACTTTAAAACTATCAGCAGGGCATTTACAGGCAGCCTTGCTGTGACGTTCTTGCAGTAGCAGCAGAATATGATCCTAATACTTTATAAAATCCTCAGGATCCACAGCGATGTCATCGAAGTCAACAACCTCCACATCGGATTTCTTAGAAGAACCCTGCTTGCTGCTGTGCTTATTTATGAAGTCATCAAGATCCAGCTCTTCTTCCTTAACAAAGGGCTTGTCAACCTCAGGGTCGATGAAATCTTCCAATACTATATGAGTTTCCTTTTTCTCATCTGGTTTAGCCTTAGCAGCGGGCTTCTTACAGATAGCAAATAGCTCTGACAGAATATCTCTATACACAACCTCCTTCTTGGTATCCATAAGAATCTGATGTCTCTGTCCAGGATAGAGAAGATAGGCTACATTGGTATATCCGTTATCCGAAAATAAATGCACAGATTTCATAAATCCGGCTTTATTGATACGGTAAGGATCCTTTTCACCGCTCAGCAGTCGGATCGGAAGCTTAGGATTCTTCCTTATCCAGCTGCCCTTGGAATAGGTCTGCTGCATGAGCTCAAGCAGAGTTTCGAATCCATTTAAGGTAAATACGAATCCGCATTTAGGATCCCTCTCGAAATTTCTTACATTCTCTTCGTTTTCGGACAGCCATGCAAAATCAGATTTTTCTCGTGAAAATGCTTTGGCATATTTTCCAGTTATCAGCGAATCAGCGATTTTAGAGCGATAATAATCGCCTTTAAGCAAAATCAATAATTTTATCAGCAGCTCTCCCACTGCACATCCTGGTCTGTATGCCGGCATTCCTGTCAGGATAAGTCCATCCAGAAAATTGTCATATTTCTTAAGATATAAGGTAGCAATAAGAGTTCCCATGCTGTGGGCTATAATCGCATACGGAAGCCCCGGGAAATGTTCCTTGACATACAGGGTATTTTCATGCACATCTCCAACGAGCCTTGATACAGCATTATCCCCGAAATATCCCAGCTCGGCTGTTCTATTCACATTATTGCCATGACCGCGCAGGTCGCTGGTTATGACCGCAATTCTGTTAGTGGCGAGATATTGAGCGAAGCTTCTGTATCTGCCCTGATGCTCGGCCATGCCATGTATAAGCTGAACGACGCATATCGGGTCGTTATTATCAGGCATATATAATATAGAATTTTTAGATAAATCAGGCATATGTATTTCCTATCTGCAGAGTCGTTCATGCGATCATGAACAGTTACTCAATCATTATATGTTATATAGATTCTTAAGCAGGGATTGAGGAATCATAAGATTGCCCTTTCCTGTTCCCAGATCTATATCAGGCTTTAATTCTCCGTGATAGTCGGAGCCTCCAGTTATGAATAGTCCCAGCTCATCGGCCAGAGACTTATACATAGCCTCATCCTCGTAAGAGTGAGTAGAGTACATAGCCTCGATGCCGCTTAATCCCATGCCCTTAAGGACAGTGAAAAGCTTCAGGTAATTGTCCCGATCCAGCCCATATTGCTTAGGATGTGCGAGCACAGCCAGGCCTCCCGCGTTGCGTATAACGAGAATGGCATCTGAGGCGGAGATACTCTCCAGCGGAACAAAGCATGGCCGTCCCGCTGCCAGATATTTATCGAAGGCCTCTGCCTTGGAATTTACATATCCGTTCTTGATCAGATAAGCTGCAAAATGCTGCCTCGTTATCATATGGCAGAAGGATTCCTTCTTCAGGGCTTCATAATCTACATTGATATCATATGCATGCAGTTGGGAGCATATCTTAAGATTACGCTCCTCACGAAACGATCGTATAACCCTCAGCGCCCACTGAAAATTCGGATCCTCGTAATCTACATTATATCCCAGGATGTGAAGATCCAGGTTGCCCATCTTAGACGTGATCTCCACACCGGGTATAACATGAATAGGATAGTCTCTTGCGGCTGACATAGCAGAAGGAATGCCGGCCACGGTGTCATGATCAGTCAGTGCAAATGCAACAAGCCCCTTGTCGCAGGCATATTCCACCAGCTCAGCGGGTGACAGCGATCCATCAGATGCAGTCGAATGCACATGCAAATCTATATATCCCATTATTCTTCCTCGTCAGTCATATCTACAGAGTATACAGAACGTTTTCTTGCAGAAATATCAGCTGCAAGATATTCGTCGTAAGTTGTTACCTTGTCAATTAATTTGCCGTCCACAATTTCCATGATGCGATTAGCAGTTGTCTGTACAAACTGATGATCTCTGCAGGCAAATAATTCAACACCAGGGAACTTGATCAGTCCGTTATTAAGTGCAGTGATGGATTCCATGTCCAGGTGGTTAGTAGGCTCGTCGAATATCAGGACATTAGAACCCGAGATCATCATCTTGGACAGAAGGCATCTGACCTTCTCGCCGCCTGACAGAACCTTAAGCTTTTTAACGCCATCGTCGCCCTGGAACAGCATTCTTCCGAGGAATCCTCGTACATATGACGCGTCCTTGATCTCTGAATATCCTGTCAGCCAGTCGGCGATGGTCATATCAGAATCGAATTCCTTATTATAATCACGCGGGAAATAAGCTCTTGATGTGGTTACGCCCCACTTGTATGTACCAGAATCTGGCTTCATCTCATCCATTAGGATCTGGAAGAGAGTAGTCTTAGCCAGTTCATTTGAGCCTACGAATGCTACCTTATCATCGTGACCTAAGGTAAATGTTACGTTGTCCAGAACCTTGACTCCGTCAATTGTCTTAGTCAGGCCTTCAACCTGGAGGACCTCGTTGCCGATAGTTCTGTCAGGCCTGAAATCAATGAATGGATACTTACGGCTCGAAGGACGAATCTCTTCCAGCTCGATTTTCTCCAGGGCACGCTTTCTTGATGTAGCCTGCTTAGCCTTAGAAGCATTGGCAGAGAACTTCTGGATGAATTCCTGAAGCTCCTTGATCTTCTCTTCCTTCTTCTTGTTAGCTTCCTTCATCTGCTTGATAATAAGTGCAGATGACTCAACCCAGAAATCATAATTACCTGCATAGAGCTGGATCTTGGCATAATCAATATCGGCAATCTGCGTGCAGACTTTGTTTAAAAAATAACGGTCATGGGATACCACGATTACAGTATTGTCGAAGTTAATAAGGAATTCCTCCAGCCATGCGATAGCATCCATGTCCAGGTGGTTAGTAGGCTCATCGAGAAGCAGGATATCGGGATTGCCGAACAGTGCTCTCGCAAGAAGCACCTTAACCTTCAGAGGGCCTGGCAGATCCTTCATTAATGAATAGTGCAGGTCTGTTTCTACACCCAGACCGTTAAGAAGTGAGGCAGCGTTGCTGTCAGCCTCCCAGCCATCCATTTCGGCAAATTCTGTTTCCAGCTCGCTGGCTTTCATGCCGTCCTCTTCAGTGAAGTCTTCCTTAGAATAGAGAGCTTCCTTCTCCTTCATTATCTCATAAAGACGGGCATTTCCCTGAATAACAGTATCAATAACCGGTTGTTCGTCATATTTGAAATGATCCTGCTCCAGGAATGACAGACGCTGACCTTTTGTGATAGTTACATCGCCCTTTGAAGGCTCTAACTGGCCTGTTAAAACCTTAAGAAAGGTTGATTTGCCGGCACCATTTGCGCCGATGAGGCCGTAACACTCGCCTTCAACAAATTTAATATTGACGTCTTCAAAAAGGGCCTTCTTGCCGAATCTGATCGTGACATTATTTACGCTTATCATATATTTTATAAATCTCCTTGTAAGAATGGGATTTTTGCAGCTATACACAATTTCATTGATCCATTTGCATGATTCTAAACAGCCGCAAATTTTTCATAATCATTAACTGAATAATACTAGCATCTTGGCAATATATAGTCAAAAGGATATTGCAAAATAAAAGACGAAAAAATGGCCAGTTTTTCGCTCTCACCGGATAAAGCTATAAAGAACTTTGTTAAGAATTATACAAAAAAATTGACATGTGAGAAAATAATAATATAATCACACTTATGAGTAATAATATTTCAAAAGCAGTTATAACCAGGCTGCCGAGATATTACAGATACCTGCGAGAATTAATGGATCAGGGGGTTGAAAGGGTGTCCTCTGATGAACTCAGCCATCTTCTGAAGGCGACTGCTTCGCAGATAAGACAGGATCTCAATCATTTCGGCGGATTCGGACAACAGGGTTATGGCTATAATGTTAAGAGTTTATACAAGGAAATCGGCAAGATATTAGGCGTTGAAGAGGCACATAATATCATTGTTATAGGTGCAGGTAACCTGGGAAGGGCATTGGTAAAATACAACGGCTTCTCACAGCAGGGATTTAATTTCTGCAGTTTATTTGACATAGATGCGTCATTATGCGGCAAGAGCGTTAATGGCGTTAAGATAAGAGCCCTTAATGAGATCGAGAATTATGTAAGCAGCAGAAATGTTGATATAGCTGCGCTTACGATCCCGATGGACGAAGCTAAGGAGATGTCAAACCGCCTGTATAAGGCAGGAATCAGATATTTCTGGAACTTCACTAATATGGATCTGGAGCTTCCCGAGGATGCTATTACCAAGGATGTGCATCTTTTAGATACGCTGCTGGAGCTTTCCTATAGAATAAGTAATGAAAAGAAGGAAAAATAATGAATTGTGACAGATATTTCAGACTGTGGGCGGACATTGATCTGAGCGCAGTTCGTGAAAATATACAAAATATCCAGGCTCGTCTCAAGCCTGGAGTAAAGTCCTGCGCGGTTATTAAGGCTGATGCATATGGACACGGGGCAGTTGAAGTCGCTCATGCCATTGATGACATAGTGGACTTTTTCGCAGTTGCAACAATTGATGAGGCCATGGAATTGCGCGGCAATGGCTTTACTAAGCCGATTCTGATACTGGGTTATGTGCATCCTTCCATGTATGAGATTGCAGTAGAGCATGAGATAAGACTGCCGGTATTCGACTATGAGACAGCGGTGGAGATTTCTGAAGCCGCAGCTAAGGCAGGCAAGGCAGCACAGATTCATATCAAGATTGATACAGGTATGAGCCGTATCGGATTCAGACCTAGTGCATCATCAGTGGAATCTGTGATAAAAATTAACAATCTGCCTGGAATTGAAATCGAAGGAATATTCACACATTTTGCCAATTCAGATGATAAAACCCCTGATAAAGCCTTGAAACAGCTGGATATTTTTAAGGCATTTATCGCAGAGCTGGAGGCAAATAATCTGAGCATTCCTGTTAAACATTGCGCAAATAGTGCTGCCGCTACATACTTAAGGGATGCGGATATGGATATGGTCAGACTGGGCATATCAATCTATGGTCTGTATCCGTCACAGTATATTCATCAGATCGAACTTAAGCCGGCGTTATCATTGAAGAGCCATGTGGTAATGGTTAAGACTATCCCTGCAGGAACATCGGTCGGATATGGAAGCACATGGACCGCAGGTCAGAAGAGTGTTATTGCCACTATCCCGGTAGGCTATGCGGACGGATATTTCAGGAGCCTTTCTAATAAAGGCTACGTGCTCATAAACGGCAGCCGTTATCCTATCGTCGGCCGGGTATGCATGGATCAGATACTTGTGGACGTGACAGATAAACCAGATGTAAAACGGGGAGATGAAGTAGTCTTGATAGGAACATCCGGTGACCTTACGATCACAACAGAGGAGATCGCTGATCTGGCAGGCTCATTTAATTATGAATTTGTATGCGGCCTTACAAGGAGAGTTGCCAGAAAATATTACATAGATGGCAAATTATCCGGCATCAGGGACGAGTTTGAACATCATTTTCATTGATTTATATGGCAATATTTGCTATTATTTGCAAGGGTCTGCGTTTATGCAGACTACAATTGTTGATAAAGGAGAACTTTTTATTATATGGAAGATGGCAGTCGAGCGGGATTTTTTTCCAGACTGTTCAAGTCAAGGAACGAAGCACAGGTAGAAGAAGAGATAGTTTCAATGTTGGATGAAGGCCAGGATCAGGGACTTATCAAGGAAAGTGAAGCTGAGATGATCAGCAACATATTTGATCTTGATGAGACATCGGCATCAGAAATTATGACTCACAGAAAGAATATAAGTGCAGTTGAGAGCACATGGACTCTGGAAGAGACCATGGACTTTATTATCAAAGAGAGATACTCCAGGTTTCCTGTTTGTCAGGAGAGCATTGACAATATTATAGGTATTCTTCACATCAAGGATGCGATTACCTTCTATATGAACCCTGCTAACAGAGATAAGCAGATCAAGGATATAGACGGCATTATGCAGAAGGCTCATTTTATTCCTGAAACATCTAAGATAGATTCAGTATTCAAGAATATGCAGTCGGGTAAGATCCATATGGAGATCGTCGTAGACGAATATGGACAGACTGCAGGTTTACTTGCCATGGAAGATATTCTGGAGGAGATCGTCGGTAATATTTTCGATGAGCATGATGAGGTGGAATATAACATAGTTAAGGTTTCTGATAATGTTTATAACGTTAAGGGACTGACACCTCTGTCAGAGATTGAAGAAGAGCTTAACATTGTCTATGATGACGAGGACAATGATACACTTAATGGATATCTTGTTTCCAAGCTGGACAGAATTCCAGAAAATGATGAGGGAACCGAAGTAGTTGAAAATAATATTAAGTACAAAATACTCTCAGTTAAGGACAAGACCATTGATCTGGTCAGAATCGAGATAACTGAGACAGAGAATAAAGAAGAGTAAGTGAGGTTAGTATGTCAGGACATTCAAAATTTGCCAATATTAAGCACAAAAAAGAGAAAAATGATGCAGCTAAGGGTAAGATGTTTACCATCATCGGTAAGGAAATAGCGATCGCTGTTAAGGAAGGCGGCGCTGATCCTTCGAACAACTCGAAGCTTCGTGATGTTATCGCTAAGGCTAAGGCCAACAACATGCCGAATGATACTATCGAAAGAGGTATCAAGAAGGCAGCAGGTGCAGACGGATCAGTTAACTATGAGCAGATCACATATGAAGGATACGGTCCTAGCGGAATCGCTATCATCGTAGAGACTCTTACAGATAACAAGAACCGTACAGCAGCTAATGTTAAGCATGCATTCTCTAAGGGCAATGGCAATGTCGGAACTCCTGGATGCGTATCTTACATGTTCGAGAAAAAGGGCGAGATCGTTATCGATAAAGAAGAAGTTGAAGACATGGAAGCAGATGATCTGATGATGATGGCACTTGATGCTGGAGCAGAGGATTTCGAGGATGATGAGGACGCTTATACAGTCTATACTTCACCAGACGATTTCAGTGCAGTACGTGAGGCTCTTGAGCAGGCCAATATCCCTATGGCATCTGCAAATGTTTCTATGATCCCTCAGAATTACATAGAGCTTACAGATGAGGATGCAATCAAGGATCTCAATCGTATCCTTGATATGCTGGATGATGACGATGATGTTCAGGAAGTATATCATAACTGGGATGAGTAAAATTCTTATATAAGAATTATATGCAGCGGGTTCGGTGTCATTGATATCGGACCCGTCTGTTGTATCATACTCAACATATGTCAGAATGGAGAAGCACTTTTAAATTTATTCAACACAAACATGCAGATAATTACGAAGATCACACCCGGCTCCATAGCCGAAGAATTACAGATACAGCCAGGCTCGAAGCTTCTGTCAGTTAACGGAGAACAGATAGAAGATGTTTTCGACTACAGATTTCAGATAGATGACGACTATATTGAGCTTGAGATAGAAGATCCGTCCGGCGAGATAGATGTATATGAGATAGAGAAGGATTGTACAGAAGAGGTCGGATTGGAATTTGACGGCGGCCTTATGGATGACTACAGGAGATGCTCTAATAATTGCATATTCTGTTTCATCGACCAGATGCCTAAGGGCATGAGAGATACTCTGTATTTTAAGGATGATGATTCCAGACTGTCATTCCTTCAGGGTAATTACATTACCCTCACTAACATGAAGGAACACGATATAAACAGGATCATCAAGTATCATATGTCGCCCATAAATATATCTGTTCATACCACCAATCCGGAGCTCAGATGCAGGATGCTGCATAACAGATTCGCAGGAGATGTCCTTAAGTATTTAGATCAGCTGTATGAAGCAGGCATAACTATGAACGGACAGATAGTCCTCTGTAAGGGCATAAATGACGGCGAGGAGTTAAGAAGAACGATCCGTGATCTGTCCAAATACGCGCCGGTTATGGAGAGCGTATCCATCGTGCCTGTAGGACTAACTAAGTACAGGGAGGGCTTGTATCCGCTTGATCCCATAGAAGCAGAGGATGCGGCG
Source organism: Anaerotignum sp. (assembly GCA_963591145.1). GTDB lineage: Bacteria > Bacillota > Clostridia > Lachnospirales > Lachnospiraceae > RGIG5612. The sequence continues at coordinate 8,455 of CAVARE010000057.1, forward strand.
GCCGTCATTGATATGGTAGAGGAGTTTCAGAAGGAGCTTTTCTCAAAATATGGCCTTCATTTTATACATGCAAGCGATGAATTCTATCTGACGGCAGGAAGAGAGGTTCCTGAAGAGTCCAGATATGATGGCTATATGCAGCTGGAAAATGGAGTCGGTATGTTAAGGCTCCTGAAAGAAGAATTTGCCTATGCTCTTGATAGCATTTGCGAGGATAAAGCAGGCGGGATGTCGTATAAAAAAAATGGTGGTTCGCAGGATAAATGCTATGTTACAATTGCCACAGGAAGGCTGGCATATGATACAATCAGGCAGCTGACAGATGAGGCGATGGTAAGGCTTAAGGAAGCCGGCGTTATAGATGGCAGCCTGGAGCTTAACTGCGTAGCCATAAGAAATGATTTCTTCGGAGAGAGGATCACAGTATCAGGACTCATCTGCGGATGTGACCTGATAAATCAGCTTCAGGGAATAAGGCCTGGAAGCAGGCTCCTGCTTCCGATAAATATGATGAGAAGCGGTGAGAAATATTTCCTGGATGATGTGACCGTGGCCGAGTTAGAAGAGAAATTGCAGGTAAATGTAGTGATTGTCCCATCTGATGGAGAGTCCCTTCTCAAGGGAATATTAGGTGAGGAATTAGAAATAGGAGGCAGACAGATATATGAGCAAGCCGATAGTAGCGATAGTTGGCAGGCCTAATGTAGGCAAGTCCACCTTATTTAACAATCTGGCAGGGGCCAATATCTCTATTATTAAGGATACCCCTGGCGTAACAAGAGACAGAATATATGCTCAGGCCAATTGGCTTGATATGGATTTTACACTGATAGATACAGGCGGTATTGAGCCGGATACAGGAGATATCATCCTGTCTCAGATGAGAGATCAGGCACAGATAGCCATAGATACAGCTGACGTAATCATATTTATGACAGACGTAAGGCAGGGACTTGTGGATGCGGATGACAAGGTCGCAGACATGTTAAGACGAAGCCGCAAGCCTATAGTTTTATGCGTCAACAAGGTAGATAATTTCACTAAGCAGCAGGCGGATATATATGAATTCTATAATCTGGGTCTGGGCGATCCTATTCCTGTTTCAGCTGTCAATAAGCAGGGCTTGGGTGACCTTCTGGATGAGGTAACCAAGCATTTCGATAAGGAAACAATGGAAGAAGAGGAGGACAGCCGCCCGAAGATCGCAGTAATCGGTAAGCCTAATGCCGGCAAATCATCAATCGTAAATGCACTTTCTGGCGAGCAGCGAGTGATCGTATCTGATATTCCGGGAACAACCAGGGACGCCATCGACATGGTTGTAGAGCATGAAGGCAAGGAATATGTATTTATAGATACAGCAGGCCTCAGAAGAAAGTCTAAAATCAAGGAAGAACTGGAGAGATATAGCATCATCAGAGCCGTGTCAGCTGTTGAGAGAGCCGATGTTGTCCTTATGGTAATTGACGCCGTAGAGGGCGTAACAGAGCAGGATGCCAAGATCGCAGGAATCGCCCACGAGAGAGGCAAGGGCGTTATAATTGTTGTCAATAAATGGGATGCCATCGAAAAGGATGATAAGACTATTTACAAATATACGGAAAAAGTAAGACGTACATTATCATTTATGCCATATGCCAGACTCCTGTTTATTTCTGCCAAGACGGGGCAGAGACTGGACAAGCTCTATGGACTGGTAGACGTAATCGTGGAAAATCAGACCAGAAGAATCCAGACAGGTGTGCTTAATGAGATCATTTCTGAGGCCCTGGCTCTCACTCCGCCGCCTACGGATAAGGGTAAGAGACTGAAGCTCTTCTATGCGACTCAGGTGGCTGTTAAGCCGCCGGCATTTGTATTCTTCGTAAATGATAAAGAGTTGATGCATTTTTCATATTTGAGATATCTTGAAAACAAAATACGTGAAGCATTTGGATTTGAAGGTACATCACTTAAGTTCTATGTAAGAGAACGAGGAGAAAAATAATATGAATGAAAGATGGATTTGCCTTATATGCATGGTAATAGGATATGGCTTCGGACTTCTTCAGATAGCTCATATTTATTCTAAAGCCAAGAATGTAAACATCAGAGAAAAGGGAAGCGGCAACGCCGGAACTACCAACATGTTCCGTGTTATGGGAATAAGAGCCGGAATAATAACGCTGGTGGGCGACTGCGCGAAATGTGTCGCAGCGGTAATATTAACGAAGCTGATATTCATAACAGGTCTTCATTACAATATTGATCCCACAGCGCTGGCACTTTATACAGGATTTGGCTGTGTGTTAGGACATGATTTTCCATTTTATTTTCACTTCAAGGGCGGCAAGGGAATGGCCACAACGGCGGCTCTTATCTGCTGCCTGGGCAGCTGGCAGATGATCGTGATCGGCGTGGTGATCTTCTTCACAACCGTTATAATTACGAAATACGTATCCCTGGGATCAATGCTTACTGTATGTGCGTCAGCAGTTGAGTTCATTATATTTACTATTGTGGGCTGGATTAAGGTAGATACCGGATGGCTCCCTGACTGCTATGCGATATTTGTGATTATGGCGCTTCTGCTGCTGTATCAGCATAGGAAGAATATCGCACGCCTCAGGGAACATAAGGAGACCAAATTCTTCTTCCGCACATCTAAGCAGATAGAAGAGGCGGAGGCAGCCCATCGCAAGGAACAGCTGGAAGCTAAGGTTGAGCATGTTCAGCAGAAGACTGAGAAGAAGGTTGACAAATTACAGAGCAAGACCGAACGTAAGGTAGAGAAGGTTCAGAATAAGGCTGCATATAAGGAGAAGAAGGCTCAGATCAAGGCCGAATATAAGCAGGAAACTAATAAGAACTGGGCAGGTAAGATTGCTGATCATGCACCTCAGTCATTCAAACAGAAAGAAAATTCAGACGATGCAGAATAATTACTATATTGATGATATTACCTGGAATGACCTGTCTATGGAGCAGGTCTATGAGAAGATTAATTCAGCCGATTCGTCAGTAGGTCAGGAGTATCTGAAGAAGATTCTTCGGACCACAACCTGCGATCAGCAAGCATTGGAGAAAAGGTCAGCGAGAGCTAGATGGCTCACGGCAAATGCTGATGCGAAAACTAAACTCCGGAAGTGCTTCAAGGAGCTGGGTAAGACCAAGAAAATATCATTATATGATTATATTTTTAGATTTAATGAAGTGAAGCAGGCAGGAAATGTGCTGCATTACCTGCTGATAGTTCTTCTATTGGCTGCCATAATTCTTATATTCATAAGCCCTGTCATAGGAGTGCTGGCAGTTGTATTAATGTTTGCCGTTAATATATCTACATATTTTAAATTTAAAGCACAGATAGAAGGATACTTCATGTGCTTTAAATATATAGTTAAGATGCTGCAGACCGCATCTAAGATATGCAGGCTGGGCATACCGGCAGACAGCGAATTGACAGATTTGATACAGCTGCTAAGCGAGGATGTCAGACAGCTGGCAGCGATAAAGAGAGGCTCATGGCTTCTTACCAATAGCGTATCAGGTTCACTGGTGGATGTGCTGATGGATTATGCCAGGATGCTGTTTCATGTGGACATAATAAGATTTAACAGTATGCGTAAGATCGCAGAAGCTAAGGCCTCTGTTATTGATGAACTGTTCTGCACATTAGGAGAGCTGGAAGCAGATATATGCATCTCGGATTTCAGAGAGCAGGCAGATGGCTGGTGCGAGCCTTCATTTGACCAGAAGACCAGGAGCGTATCAGCCAGCGGCATGTATCATCCTCTGACCCATCAGATCGTTAAAAACGACATGAGCTTCAGAAGATCTGTGCTTCTCACGGGGTCAAATGCATCCGGCAAATCCACATTCCTGAAGCAGCTTGCTATCAATCAGATATTTGCCCAGACCATATATACCTGTCTGGCAGATGAATTCCATACACGTTTCTATAGTGTCATGTCTTCGATGGCTCTCACGGATAATATCCTGGGAAATGAGAGCTATTTCATAGTTGAAATCAAATCACTTAAGAGAATATTAGACGCAGTTGATGACAGCGAGGGGGCAGTGCCTGTTATGTGCTTCATAGATGAGGTATTAAGGGGTACTAATACCAAGGAGAGGATCGCCGCGTCCAGCCAGATCCTAAGAAGTCTGTCGAACAGAAACGCGCTGTGCTTTGCTGCAACCCATGATATTGAGCTTACATCCCTGCTTTCTGACAACATGGATAATTATCATTTTGAAGAATATGTAGATGGCAATGACGTGAATTTTGATTATAAGATCAAAAAAGGGCCTGCTATGACACATAATGCCATAAAACTCATGCAGTCCTATGGATTTGACAGAAATATAACAGAGAATGCGCTCCAGATGTTAGAAGATACACTGTAATAAAAAGTTTAGAATTACTTTGTTTACAACCCACAGAGGTGGGAGTAGAATATGCAAGGTTTTGTGTTTAAAACGTATAGGAGGGAAATTTTATGAATCTAATTTATGATGTCGAGGACAGACCGTCATTTGGCAAGGTATTGCTGTTCGCTCTTCAGCAGCTTCTGGCAATTCTTGCTGCAACAATTGCAGTTCCATCTGTTGTGGGAAATGGCATGAGTCAGAGTGCAGCACTGTTCGGAGCCGGAGTAGGTACCATCACTTATCTGCTTTTTACCAAATTCAAGAGCCCGGTATTCCTTGGTTCTTCATTCGCATTTATCGGATCAATGTCCGCAGCATTTGGCGGCGCAGCCAGCATGGCTATGGGCTACCTGGGACTTATAATTGGTGCTGCCATGGCAGGATTAGTTTATGTGATCATCGCAATAGCTGTTAAGTTCGCAGGAGTAAGATGGATTGATTATCTGATGCCTCCTGTAGTTATAGGACCTACGGTTGCTATCATCGGCCTTTCACTGGCAGGCAATGCCGTATCAGATGCATTAGGCGGAGCATCTAATGAATCTGGCGCCTATATTATGAATACAAATGGATGGGTAAGCCTTATCTGCGCAATAGTAACGCTCGTTGTAGTATGTCTGTGCTCAGTATTTGGCAAGAAGCTCATGAAGCTGATCCCGTTTATCATCGGTATCTGTGCAGGATATATTTTAGCAGTTATCTTCACACTTATCGGTAATGCTTCAGGAAACGAAGCTCTGCAGATCGTCGACTTCTCAGCATTCTCTAATATGCAGTGGGTTCCTGATTTTACATTCCTTGAGGCAGTCAAGGGATTCGATGAGCTGAGCGGAACATATATCGCGACTGTAGCTGTAGCATATGTACCGGTTGCTTTCGTAGTATTTGCTGAGCATCTGGCAGACCATAAGAACCTCTCAAGCGTAATCGGCAGAGAGCTTCTTGAGAATCCTGGTCTTCACAGAACACTTCTCGGCGACGGCGTTGGATCATTCGTAGGTGCTATCTTCGGTGGATGCCCTAATACAACATATGGCGAGTCTGTAGGCTGCGTAGCCATCACAGGCAATGCATCAGTAGTTACAATATTCGCAACAGCCATCATGGCCATCGTTGCATCATTCGTAGGACCATTCGTTACATTCCTGTCAACTATTCCTAGCTGCGTAATGGGCGGCGTATGCATCACACTGTATGGCTTTATCGCTGTATCAGGTCTTAAGATGCTGCAGCCGGTTGATCTTAATGACAACCGCAACCTGTTCACCGCATCTGTTATTTTCATCGCAGGTATCGGCGGTATGGCCATCAAGATTGGTGATGTTGAACTTACAGAGATCGCAGTTGCACTGATCCTCGGTATTATCGTTAACCTGATTCTCAGAAATAGAGATAAGAAATAATAGAAACTGAATTATTTAATAAAGTATTTATGTGCCGGGTCGCACAGGCCATTATGAGAGAACATTCAGCAAATGTGCTTTCGAGTAGTGAGCTGTGTGACCCGGCATTTATGCAGTTTGACGAGGTTTTGAAATTAAAAATCAGCTATTTGTCTAGGGCACATTGTACTGAAATAGTTTATATTACGCTTGTATAAAACATCAAAGGGGAGGTAGCGCTATGAAAAGAAGAAATATGATTTTTCTTGTAACTGCGATACTTTTAATAGCTGCAGGCTGTATGCTGCAGGCTAGTGAGACGAAGGCACAGGAGTCTGTGGGTACCGAATCGGTATCAATCGGTGACATCGTGACCTTCGGATCATATGAGCAGGATAATGACACATCCAATGGAAAGGAAGCCATAGAATGGATAGTTCTGGACAAGAATGATACAGGTGTGCTGCTGATCAGCAAATATGCGCTTGACTGCCAGCCGTACGATACTTATGAACCTGCTTTAGGACAGGATGATTGGTCATGGGGAATCTGTACTCTGAGAAGTTGGTTAAATGATACTTTCTTAGATGCCGCCTTTAATGAAATTGAAAAATCTGAAATCTTAATATCAACAGTGGTGACTGATGGAAATTCTGTTTATGCTGAAGAGGTTACGTATGACAAAATATTTATACTTCAATTAGATGAAATAAAAAAATATATTGGTTTAGATGAAGCAAGCTTATGCGAGCCAACAGAATATGCAATTGCAAATGGGGCAGACCGTGAAATCTTTGGCGATATATGCTATCGTAAGTGGTGGGTGCGGGCGGCTCAACATCCTGGTGATTGTGCGGCGTATGTCATTGCTAATTCTGGGTACCCAGTCACATTTGAAAATTATTGGGAAACTGCATGTGTGCGTCCTGCGCTGTGGGTAAACTCAGATGATTTGACTATTGTATCCACAGCGGAATCTTATACAAGTGATTCTGCTCAGGAATCTTATGATTGCGACCTGGATCAGGATTATTGTGATGGTGACGCAGACGTGGCCACGGTTGTAAATGATTCTACAGCAGCTGTAAATACAAATTATAACTCGTATTCGGATGATTCTTATAGCAACGAAATCGATTTTTATGTATCAGTAAAAAGTTCGGCGGAAACGCTTAATGTAAGGAATAACCCTGGAATGCAGGCAGACATTATTTCAGAGCGTTATGCAGGCAATGTCCTGCATGTCATTGGTCTTAAATACAATTCTTCAGATGGATTTCTGTGGGGATGTATAGTATTAGATGACGATAATAATACAGGCTGGATATCATTGAGACAGACGGATGTGCTGGGGAATGGTTATCCGAGTCCGAGCTTTGATGTAGTGACAACTCCATATGAAGACTGCCTGAACATGCGCTCGGGTCCGGGAGTTTCATATAATGTTATAGCAGAAATCCCTCCTCAGGAGAGGCTTCATATCACATGGCTTTCATACAATGATGCGGATGGATTTTTCTGGGGATATACAGAATATGCCGGAACCATCGGCTGGATATCAATTCGCCAGACGCAGCTGTCAGGATATAGTTACACTTCTAATAATACCAGTGCAGCTGCGAATGATTATTCTTATTCTTCTGGCAGCAGTGAAATCGATTTTTATGTATCAGTAAAAAGCTCGGCAGGAACTCTGAATGTAAGGAATAATCCTGGAATACAGGCAGACATTATTTCAGAATGCCATACAGGCGATGTCTTACATGTCACTGGCCTTAAATACAATTTTTCAGATGGATTCCTGTGGGGACGCATAACACTGGATGATGGCAGTACAGCATGGATATCGCTGAGGCAGACAGACGTACTTCAGAATGGCTATCCGAGACCAGATTTTGATGTGGTGACAACTCCGGATGCTGAATATCTGAATATGCGCTCTGGCCCCGGAGTCTCATATGATGTTATAGCAGAAATCCCTCCTTATGTGACACTTCATGTTACATGGCTGTCATACAATAATGTGGACGGTTTCTTCTGGGGATATACGGAATATGCCGGAACCATCGGTTGGATATCAGTTCGCCAGACACAATTTCAGTAAAAAATAATAGGCTTCCGCATCTTATATGTTGCGGCAGCCTTGTGTTAGTCAATAATTGAAATTTTATCAATATTATAGTGCTTAAAAATTGGCAGGGCAGAGTCAGGGATGACCTCGCCGCAGACGACTATCGGAATCGCAGGTGGGCAGGTGATGGCAGTACCGGCGCATACCATGCCGACGGCCTCGTCTACAGTAACCTCACGGGAGCAGCTTAAAAATGCCTCTCGTATAGACACGGCTTGAACGGGTCTGAGTGCCGGCAGAGTGCGGATATCGTTATGGTCACTCTGATGCGCTTCAATTTTATGTGCCGCTGTAATCCCTCTAACAGCCTCACATAATCTATTTAAATCATCGTCACTATTATCTGGAGAAATCATAAGTACTACAAAATCAGGATCGGCATATTCACATTCAATCTTATATTTTCTTAATTCATCGGCAAATTTTAGGCCATTTATTCCAGATCTCGAAGCACATAGTGTGATCTTACATGGTTCGCAGATATAATTATTTGATAAACAAGGATTGTTTACGCTTGCATTATCTGATTTATGCGAACCTGACGTGCAAAGACTGTTTATGCCCACGTTATCTGATTCATGTGAAGCGGGTGCGGCTGTATTGTCTATTCTGTAATGACCGCTTGTCTGTGAATTCTCTGACATAATCACGAAGCCGCAATCGGTTATGAATTTCTTGCATTCTCCGATTTTATCTATACATTCGGATAATCTGTGAGGCCAGTCCCCTGACAGATATTCATTCACCTTATCCAGAGACTGAAGCAGCAGGTATGATGGGCTGGTAGAGCCAAACATGGATAATGCCCTTCGTGCATTGGATATGCATGACGATGGGGCATTCTTGCTTATATGCAGATATGCGCAGCCGGTGAGGGCAGGCAGTGTCTTATGAGCTGAGTCGCAGCACATATCAGCACCCAGGTCTATCGGATGGATCGGCTGCTTCAGAAAGTGAAGATACGCGCCATGGGCATTATCAACCAGCAGCATGATGCCGTATTCATGAACAACCTGCGAGATAGCCTTAATATCTGCAATATTGCCGAGATAGTCAGGTGAGGTTATATAAACGGCGGTCGGCTTAACATCCATTGAGCTGATGGCATTACGTATCTGTTCTGCGGTGATATGGCATGAACATAAGGAATAGGAAGAATCCTCTGGATATAACCACTTGACGTCCAGATCCAGCAGGGCTGCTGCAGTTATAAATGCTCGGTGGACATTCCTTGCAGCCAGAATAACAGGTCTGGATGAGGTATGTCTATATTCTGAGGCAGAGCGGTTCTTAGAATTGGAATTTCTTGAATTAAAATTATCACACGGTCTAAAGCATGTTGCTAATGCGAGCATGGCTCTTATGCATTGGCTCGAACCCTCTGTAGAATAAAATGTGGCAGCAGTTCCAAATAGCTGTGCAGCATATCCTTCACTTTCGTGAATAATTCCTGCTGCCTCATACAGTGAATCAGCACCCTTTATTTCAGTGATATCATGAGGATATAGTCCCTTATGTCCAGGCATATGAAAACGCGCTGTGCCAGATAGAGCATAGCGCTGTACAAAGTCACATATGGAAGTTGGGAAATGTTGATTTGTCATTATTTTGAAAAAACTGATATACGCGCCGGGATGGCGCAGCTCCCTGCGAGAAAACAATCAGCGAAGGCGTTTTCGAGCAGGGGCTGCACGCCGAGGTTCCCGGCGCGTAAGCAATAGTGTTTTGACAGTGAGGAATTCTATTTGCTCTCCATCTGCTGCTCAGCCTGCAGCATGATAGCGCACTCAATACGTTTTCTGAATAGTTCGCAGCCTGCCTCGTATATGCCGCGGATAGAACCTGAGGCATGAAGAGCATTGGCCGCACAGCCACCGGAGCACCACAGCTTAGCCCAGCAGTCGGCACATTCAGGACGTGCGTATACGTTGCATGATCTGAATTCTTCTTGACGCTCGTGATTAGAGACACCATTCCAGATATCGCCTAACTTATATGATTCGTCGCCTACGAACTGATGGCATGGATATAGATCTCCCCACGGAGTTACCGCCATATATTCAGTTCCTGAACCGCAGCCGGAGATGCGCTTATAGATGCACGGACCGCCCTTGAGATCTATCATGTAGTGATAGAAGGTAAATGGTCTTCCTTCCTTACGTCTCTGTCTCATAAGCTCGGCCAGCTGATCATATTGATCCTTGATGATCTCGATGTCTTCAGGAGTAAGAGCCTCAGGGTCGTCCTTAGGACAGACAACCGGCTCCATACTGAGTTCGGTAAATCCCAGGTCTAACATGCATTTGATATCATTAAGAAAATCAGGATTGGCATGAGTGAAGGTTCCTCTCATGTAATAATTCTTGCCGCCTCTGGCTGCAACCAGCTTCTGGAATTTAGGAACAACCTTCTCCCAGCTGCCGTTTCCTGCATAATCGACACGATATCTGTCATGAACCTCCTTACGTCCGTCCAGACTCAATACAACATTGCTCATTTCCTTGTTGCAGAAGTCGATGACATCATCGTCAATAAGGATTCCATTAGTAGTAAGAGTAAAACGGAAGTTCTTGTTATGCTGCTTCTCGATGCTGCGGGCATAGAGTACCAGATCCTTAACAACCTGCCAGTTCATCAGCGGCTCGCCACCGAAGAAGTCTACCTCCAGGTTGTGACGGGTGCCAGAATTGGCAATAAGAAAATCAAGAGCCTGCTTGCCGACCTCGAAGCTCATTACAGCCCGCTCGCCGTTGTATTTGCCCTGACTGGCAAAACAATAAGAACAGTTCAGGTTGCAGGTATGGGCGATATGAAGGCACAGAGCCTTGATTACGTTGCCGCTTCGTTCCTTGAATGTCTGGGCCATAGGCTCGTAAGTGTCAGGCGTGAAGAGCTGGCCGTTTCGTTCAAGCGCCCGGATGTCCTCAATGCAAATGCGAATGTCTTCCTCCGTGACGTCGTCTCTGCCAGAATATTTGCCCATTATAGCTGAGACAATTTCATCCTCGCTATGATCCTTGTACATAGCAATAATGTCATAAGCCACCTCGTCTACCACATGGACAGAGCCGGAGCATGTGTCCAAAACAATATTCATCCCGCCTGATTTGTACTGATGCAGCATAATAACCTCTCTCTAAAAATCAATCCAACGCAAAAGAGCCGCCTGTTTCAAGGCGGCTCCTTCAATAACCTTTAAATTATTTCTCGTTCTTGTTTTCGCACTGCTGATTAGCGATACCACAGCTTGTCTTGCATGCTGACTGGCATGATGTCTGGCACTCGCCGCATCCGCCGTTCTTAGCGCTGTCACAAAGGTTACGAGTTTCAAGAGTATGAATTCTTTCCATGATGATAATCTCCAAATCAATATTATTGTTATATTCAAAAAAACCTAGGAAAATATAGCATGTCACCGTGGCAATGTCAAGGAAGCGACACGCCCGTCAGGCTATGGCTATGGCAATCGCAAAGTCATTCAAAAATCTGGTTGAATCTCCTCTGCTAGTTACCTATAATAAAATTGCAACGGGGTTTCCGCAAATCACATCAATCAGCACCATGAAAATATAGAAAGGAAAGAAACTTGAAGACAGAAATGGCAAATGCTGTGAATGCAGCAGGTGACAAGGCGCAGTATGATGTGCGCGTGAAGCGATTGTTGGCACAGAAGTCGATACTGGCACATATTTTGGTCAGGACGATTGATGAATTTAAGGGAATGCGGCCGGAGGACGTGGTGTCCTACATTGAGGGTGAGCCGAAGATTGGAGTCGTGCCGGTTGAGCCGGGTCTGACCAATGCAGAGAATAAAGAAGGACAGCGAATTTTTGGTCTCAATACAGAAAATGCTGAGATTAACGAAGGCTTAGTTCGGTTCGACATCATCTTCTATGTTCGTATGAGAAATGGCCTCTCGCAGATTATTGTGAATATTGAGTGCCAGAAGGATGAACCGTCAGCGTATCAGATATTAAACCGTGCAATTTTCTATGTGAGCAGGCTTGTATCCTCGCAGAAGGAAAGGGACTTCGTAAATACGAATTACGATGACATCAAGCAAGTATTCAGCATCTGGATTTGTATGAATATGGATTACAACTGCATGAGCCATATTCATCTGACAAAAGATGAGTTGCTGGAGCCGCATGCTTGGAAGGGTAACCTTGATATGCTTAACATCGTGATGATAGGTGTAACGAACGACATTCCAGAGCATGATGAAAATTATGAGTTGCACCGATTGATAGGAACGCTTGTTTCAAATAAGCTGAAGGAACATGAAAAACTGGAGATTATAGAGCAGGAATACAACATTCCGGTTAACAAGGAATTCCGAGAGGAGGTAACTACAATGTGTAATCTGAGTGATGGAATTGAAGAGAGAGCAGCAGAAAGAGCCACTGAAAGAACTGAAGAAAGAATAATTTTGAGTATGTACGAAAATGACATCTCTTTGGAGCAAATATCAACGATAACTAAGAAGAACATTGATGAAATTGAGCAAATAATTGAAAAAAGCCGATTGATATCGTAGTTGTTAAGCTCGAACCTAAAATATTGCGGCTGCCAATCAACTGGCAGCCGCATTTGTCTGAATTAAACAGATTCCAAAGGCTGATACAAAATTTCATTCAGGCTCCGTGTGAAATTGACATTGAAAATTCCTGCCGATTCTGCCATACTATCAATATATAATGAAGAAGATTTATGGGGCAAAGGGGTTGTAGCAGCCTTTTTATCCATAAAAAATACAGAAGGAGAACTTGACAATGACGATGGGTAGACG
>CAVARE010000058.1:0-15472 GCA_963591145.1 Anaerotignum sp.
CGGGGCTTGACGCTTCCTATGACGGCATTAAATCTGAAAACCTTATCGACTGGCTGCTGAAAGAATGAGCGGTGCATTTTTAGAAGAAAATAAAAAAATTTTGCACTGAAGTGCAGCAGAAAGCCGTGTGAATAGCTGCAAGCGGTTCGCGGCTTAAGCCTGGCATATTGCGTTGGCCGATACGAAAAAGACGGCAGAGAAATATCGTGAGATTTTATATAAAACTTTCTGACAAAATAATAGAGATTAATTCCATATACCAGGACGTGTATGAGATGTGTCGGGATTATCTGTATACACCGACAGATGATAATATCGGAAAACCTGGTGACGTGAGGAAAATGGATGGCAGCAGCTACAGCTGTGAGCCTGATATAATTGTAACCACTGTTCAGGCAGATATTGAATTCGAACGGAGCAGAAACTCGGATGAGGAGCATGTAACTGACGGTTACCTGGAGACGCTGGCGGTATATCGTTCAATTGCTGAGCAGATGCTGAGCTTCGATACCATTCTGATGCATGGCTCGGTTGTAGCTGTGGGTGAGGAAGCTTATATGTTCACCGCAGCCAGCGGTGTAGGCAAGACTACGAGAACGAGGTGGTGGCTGGAGCAGGTGCCGGGGGCTTATATCATAAATGGTGACAAGCCATTGCTGCATATCACAGATAATGGAGTGATGGCATGCGGAACTCCGTGGTCTGGTAAGGAGAAGCTTAATACCAATAAAACCGTGCCGCTGCGGGCAATCATTGTGCTGGATCGTTCGGAGGAAGATCAGAACGGGAATACCGGGAATTGCAGCTTTTGCACAGGCGGTACTGAAGATAACGAGAAAGGCAGCTTGAGCTGTGATGCTGAGTATGACGAGGAGTCACTGCAGAAAATAACATTCCTTGAGGCATTTGCAATGCTGCTGCAGCAGACATACAGACCCGAGTTGCCTGCACTTATGAGTAAGACACTGGGACTTCTCAAGAAGCTGGGTCAGAATGTCACTATCTATCGCTACAGATGCAGCCTGGAAGATACCGATATGGTCAGAGTCTATGAAGTTGTCACAGAGAAAGCTCGGTTATAGCGATATCAGATAATTTAACTGCAATAGCAATGGTCAAACTGTCGGCAAATGGAATTTTCTGCAGGTTGATAATTTCGAAGATGTAGTATATAAGTAATGTTGGTGTCGACAGGTGTTTTGACTCCCATGATACCTGGGTTGCTACGCATTATGCGCTCCCGCAATCCTAAAATGATGGCGATGTAACACATGAATGGGCTAATGCACATTTGCAGAAAACAGTTCTAAAGAAGAGGTAACAAATGAAACTTAAATATACGTTTGAAATGATGGAAATCGATGATCAGCAGATGGCGGTGCCTGTAGGCGACGGCGCACAGGAGATGCACGGCATCCTGAAGCTGAACAAGAGCGCGGCTGCTATCCTTGAGCTGCTGAAGGAAGATACGACAGAAGAGCAGATCGTACAGGGTATGCTGGAGCGTTTTGACGGAACCGAGGACGAGATAAAGGCTTGTGTTCATGACTATATAGCAGAGCTTGAGGAGGCCGGACTGCTGGCATAAATGAAACGACAGGTGCGTTGATGTCGCTAGGCACCTAGAACTGCTTATCTGCTCAAATGCAAGCATTCGCAGAAAGCAGTTTTGCATGGCTCTGAATAGCTGCAAATAATCAACGAAGGTGCTGATATTCAGGGTATGAGCATAATCAGCCGGTAACAATAGATAAAGAATCAAGGATATCAAACTAAGATGCAGATTATAAAAAAGGCAAAATCCCGTGTCGATAAGGCGTGGGGCAAGCAGAAAATAAAGGATACAACATATCGCTTGATGCGATATACCCTCACGAAAGACAGCGCAGACGGCATACTGCTTCATAATGCCATTACAGGCGAGCTGATAAGGCTGGAGGCAGATGAGAAGGCGGTTCTTGCGATGCTGCCGGCGCAGGTGGCGGGCGGCGCAGCAGAGCCGCTGATCACTGAATTGATCGAGAAGCATTTCCTGGTGCCGGTGGACTACGACGAGAAGAAGACCATAGGGCAGCTCAGACATTTGCTGACCATGATGCAGAAGAGCAGGGATATCACGGGATATACGATCTTGCCGACGACATACTGCAACGCGCGGTGCTTCTATTGCTACGAGTGCAACTTCAAGCACGTGCATATGACTGAGGAGCGCGCGCACGACGTGGTGGAATATATTATCAGCCATAGCCATGGCAAGAAGGTGTCACTGCAGTGGTTCGGCGGCGAGCCGCTGGTGGGCATGAAGATTATCTCTCTCATTTGCCGCGAACTCACAGATAGGGGAGTCGAATTCACATCGTCCATGATCAGCAACGGGGCGCTTTTTGATGCAAATGTTGTGAATGAAGCCCGTGAGCTGTGGAAGCTCAAGAATATCCAGATCACCATCGATGGCACAGAGGATATCTATAATGAGGTCAAGGCCTATGTCAATATGAAAGGCAGCCCGTACCAGCGCGTGCTGGGCAACATCCGAACCCTGTCCGAGGCGGGCATCCGCGTGTCCATCAGAATTAATCTGGGATTTCACAATGTGGATGACACGGAGAATCTCATCCGGGAGCTGAGTGAGAGATTCTCCGACTGCGATAACGTGAGCATGTATGTGCACGAGCTGTTTGAAAATGAAGGCACCGAGCCGACGACTTATACGCAGGAGCAGTATGATTACCTCACGGACATGGTGGGTCGGTTTAATGCTTATGCGGCCGAGCGCGGCAAATATGTCAAGACGTCGTCGCTGCCGTCGCTGACTCTCGGACATTGTATGGCGGATAATGACGGCTCCGTAATAATCCATCCGGGCGGTGAGCTCACCAAATGCGAGCATATAGAATTGACTGATAATTTCGGCACTATTGATTCGGACGATTGGGATATGGATTATCTGCATGCATGGAAGGAGCATGCGCAGCAGGCAGAATGCGATAGCTGTGTGCTGTATCCGTCATGTATCATGCCGGCCAAATGCCCTGACATGGGCAATTGCGTGAGCGGCGTGCGTAAGAGGAAGGTTGAGGAAGCTCTTGCGGCCATGACAGATGCTGAGATCAAAAAGAAAGAAAAGGCGCAAACAGATGCAGAATGTGCAGCATCTGATGAAAACGATGAAGCGGACGCTGGCTGTGACGAACCATCTTGCGAGGGCGTATGCTGAGGCAGGACGACAGCCAGGTTACAAAAAATCCAGTTCAGGGAGAGGCTATAAAACCAACCTCTCCCAAACTGGATTTTTAGAAGTTTTGTCCTATGTCAAGATTTCAATAATTCTCCACATGAAGCTCGAAGTAGCTCTGGGCATGATTGCAGGCAGGAGAAGTATTTATGAATATGAAAAATATTGAGAAAAATTACTAATTATTCATAAAACACTTGACATCTGCAGAAATTTTTGTAAAATAAAATCAGTAATAATTACTGATTTGGAGCTAGCTCAATGAAAACTTTAAATTATTCAAAACAAAGAAAGGCGATACTCGACTTTCTTCATACGAGAACGGATCATCCGACAGCGGAGGTGATTTACCAGAATGTCCGAGAGGTGATCCCGAACATCAGCCTGGGCACGGTTTACAGAAATCTGAATCAGCTTGCTGACAATGGCATGATCCTAAGGCTCAAGGGCAAGAATGGCGCGGAGCATTTCGACGGCAATACTGAGGAACATCAGCATTTTATATGCAACGAATGCGGCGCAGTTGAGGATATCTTTCTGAAGGATCATGAGCTATTAGCTTCCGTAAATGCAGCGGCTGAGGAGATATTTGACGGAGAGATATATGGCAAGGATATATATTTCTTCGGAGTATGCAGCAAATGCAAGGATAATATATAACTTAGCATAGCCAGCTTGATGAGATAGAAAGCGTATCGGTTATGTATGCTGCGGCATGGAAAATAGGCAGCAGATTTTAATGAGCAACAATAATAAATAAAGGAAGGAAAAGGAGAATTTAAGATGGCAAAGTGGATTTGTAAGGTATGTGGTTATGTTCATGAAGGCGACAATCCGCCTGAGGAGTGCCCGGTATGTCACGTAAAATCAGATAAATTTGAGAAAATGGGCGGCGATAAGACATGGGCTGCAGAGCATGTTGTAGGAATCGGACAGGAAGCTCCGCAGGAGATCATCGAAGGCCTCAGGGATAACTTCAATGGCGAGTGCTCAGAGGTAGGAATGTATCTGGCTATGGCTCGCGTCGCTTTCAGAGAAGGATATCCGGAGATCGGCCTTTACTGGGAAAAGGCAGCCTACGAGGAGGCTGAGCATGCTGCGAAATTTGCAGAGCTGCTGGGTGAAATGGTAACTGACTCAACCCAGAAGAATCTGGAGATGAGAGTAGAAGCTGAAAATGGTGCAACCCTCGGCAAATTCGAATTAGCTAAGAAGGCTAAGGAGCTGGGTCTCGACGCAATCCATGATACCGTTCATGAAATGGCCCGCGATGAGGCAAGACACGGCAGAGCATTTGAGGGTCTGCTGCAGAGATACTTCCATTAATAATTTGGCTATACGAAGGTGACGATGCTTTTTCATGCGGCAAGAGCCACAACAGAGCAATCTTCGCTAATAAGCGAAATATAATCTGGCTTACTATCTAAAAATCGACAAGAATTAGGTAGTGAATAAAAATAAATGTAAGAATCAAGAAGGCAAGGAAATAAAAAATCCTTGCTTTCTTTGCGCAAATGTCTTTATAAATAATTCAGGCTAATTCGTTGTGGCATGATACGGAAATGGATCACCAAATGGGAAAGTATGTATCAAAGGAATTAGAAGACTGGTTATGGAATGATTTTGACGAGAAGAGAAAATAAATCTCTCTGGGGATAGTGGTTCTATTGATGCTGTTGCAGTGAAGCCTCATTTAATAGTTTCTGTTCTCGAGATAATAATCCTTTTTACCCGTTCTTTTAATTCGCTAGGCAGGAGCGAATTATCGCACATTTCAAGCCAACGAGGAGTTAGTTTAATGAGGCTTTCAATGAGCTTCTGCGCTGTCAAACGAGATATGCTGCAGGAATCGGCAAATTTTAAAAAGTCGTTCTTGCGGATGTTCATTTTTTTGCCGTTCATAGGAAGAGCAAATTGCTCTTTGTCAGCGGGCATATTTGCATTCACTGGGAGCAAATCGTATGCCGGCGAAAGCACATATTCTCTGGAGCACTCGGCAGTTTCAATTAGTGAGAAATTTTTCAAGTGCATATCGGAATTGCCTACAATAAAGCAAAAGACAAGACGTATAAAAAATTCAGTCATATCGATACCGACTCGCGATGAATACTTCTTGATTATCTTCGCACAGCGTTCATATGAGCCTCTGTACTTGTCCTCGGTAAGTCGCAGATCAAGCTGACAAAAATCTTCCATAGCAAGCATTTCAATTTTGTCTTCACAAAGGTTGCGGTCAACTCGTTTTGTGATATAAGCAAGCCCCATATTGCCTTTGATGAGCGCGTGTGGAACTGTTGTAATTCCGGCTGTGTCAGCCATTGACATTATTAATTGTTCTGATTCAGGCAGCGCCTCAAATTCCGCGACTTGAGGTTTAAGAATATAGCCTGTCGGAAAGTTTACAAGCGTTAATCTGGGCTTGTTGTCGCTGCTGACAAGGTGCAATGATAACTTCTTTTGAACACCGGGAACAGTAAAACCCTGGTTTATTGTCTCGGCTGCTAAATGATTTAGGGTCTCATCGTCAATCTCAATTTCTGGTAAACTTTCTGTATTGAAAAAATGTTTAATACAAGCTTTATGCCAGCCTGTTTCATTGGGCGTGCGTAAAGGTTTGCCGCAGCACAAGCAATTCATTCTTTTTCCTCCATTATTGACACATTGCCGATTCCGTCTCTGCAGGCAACGAGAAGAACTCCAAAGCGGTCGCGGATGTTGATCTTCCAATTATCTGTTACGATTTTCAACAGCCAGCCTTCGGGAATAAGTCCATCAAAAAATGCAAACAGGGTCTTCGATGTGTACTCTTCTCTTTGCAACGGCAAAGTCAGCGAAACTGAAGAAGCATTTTCGTTCTGCAGATAATTCTCATCATATTTGAAAGAATATCCTTCATCTGTCTCACTGAGAATACCAGCAAAAGTATTTCTTACATAAACGTAAGCGGTTCTAAAAGCATTCATTTATTCTCCTTCTTCCCGGCGACTGCCTGAGCGTTGAACATTGCAAGCGCAACGTTAACCTTATCCATGCGCACGGTTTCCTTACCCTGCTCAAGTTCACGCACGAATCTAAGGCCGAGGCCTGAACGCAGTGCAAACTGTTCCTGTGTCAAGCCGGCGGCCTTCCTATTTTTCTTGATAAATTCTGCAATCGGGTTCATTGGTTCGCTCCTTATCGTCATCATGAGTAATCTATACCCTTTCGGGTACAAAGTCAATGAACAAATATAGACACGCACCCTATCGGGTATAATACGAGTTCAAATTCACGGAATGCACCCTATCGGGTATAATCTATTCTCTAACCATCAGCAGCCCGCAGTTTTCGTTCGAGATCTTGCCTTCTGCCCTGAATGAATAGAAGATATCGCTCCGACATCTGGTGCACAGGTCAGAGGTTTCGATATTTTCAGGCTTTACGCCGCATGCAGTCAGAGACTGGGTGATGGCGCGGGACAGGTCGATATGATATCGGCCATTTATGTATGGCAGACAGGAGGAAACGCCAAAAGAGTCTGTATGGTCAGTCGAACTGCTGTCAGCCTTATGCTTCATGAACTTAGTTTTATTCTTGTAATCATTAGCAAAATCCTCTGCCACATCATCACCGACTTCGTAGCAATTAACGCAGATGCCAGGCGAAATGGCGGCCAATGCATCCGCTGCCTGTGTGTCGTAGGCATTATTCATGGCTTCGAGCATGACTGCGGTTATATGCGTCTGGGTGCCCTTGCGACCTGAATGGCACAGCCCGATGGCCTTATGTACGGGGTCAACTATATAAACAGACGGGCAGTCTGCGCCGAAGGTTTCAAGCATTGCGCCTGGTACGTCAGTGATTAGCCCGTCGATACTCTCAAGGTGTAAGGTCCCATTTACAGATGCGGCAACGTCTGCTTCTGTTATCTGATAGATGTTATTGGTATGTTTCTGGGCAGAGGAGATGAGGTAACCATCCCTGACATTAAACTGACACTTTAGAAGTGCTTCACAGTGTGCCACCTCGTCAGGTTCAGATGACACTCTTAAGAGTGGTTGGAAGAAATCATTGATAGTCTCGCCATCGCCTCTGCCGTTCTTCCAATAGAACTTAGCAGTAAAAGCATTTGTCACAATGCCTGTTTTCTCGAGATTTTCAAATGTAAAAAAAGGTACATCATATATAATATCATCTATCCATTTCATAGTAATTATCATCCTTCAGTTGTCAAAATAATCCTACCAGACGAAGCTTAGTTTACAGTATGCATATGTTATTTTGCAATTGCATTTTTCATCATATATCGCGGCTTGACTGATAAGTAGGCTTCGTCTATAATACCACTGCCTCGGTGGCGGTGTTTGATGCCCGGGTCCAATGCAATGGAAATCCATGAATCGTGTCAGGTCGGGAACGAAGCAGCACTAAGTGGAACCTTTCATGTGACGTTGGGAAGCCTGGGAGGAGCCGTTTGCCGGGGCGTTTTGTTTATGTAGCTATTTAAAAAGCCATGCAAACCGCTTTCTGTGAATGCTTTGAGGATTGCGGGAGCGCATAGCGCGTAGCAATATGGGTATTATTGAGGTCAGAATATCTTTTGACCCCAACATCATAATGTATGTCATCTGCTGCAGGCCTGAGGGTACATTTGCAGATGACGATGAAATGGAGAAAATCATGACTATCGCAGAGCAGAGCCTTGAGTTACACAAAGAGAAAAAAGGTAAGATTGAAGTAATTTCCAGAGTTCCTGTTAAGGGCAAGGAAGATTTGTCGCTGGCATATACGCCGGGCGTTGCGCAGCCGTGCCTTGAGATCCAGAAGGATATCAACAAGTCTTACGAGCTCACCAGAAGATGGAACCTGTGTGCAGTTATCACTGATGGAACTGCTGTGCTGGGATTAGGAGACATAGGTCCTGAAGCCGGCATGCCGGTTATGGAAGGCAAATGCGTTCTCTTCAAGGAGTTCGGCGGCGTTGATGCATTTCCTTTATGCATCAAGACCAAGGATGTGGATGAATTTGTAAATACTGTTTATCTCATCTCAGGCAGCTTCGGCGGTATTAACCTCGAGGATATTTCGGCTCCGAGATGCTTCGAGATAGAAGAAAAGCTTAAAGAAAAATGCGATATCCCGGTATTCCACGACGATCAGCACGGCACGGCCGTTATCACGCTGGCAGGCATCATGAATGCACTTAAGGTTGTGGGTAAGAAGAAGGAAGATATCAGAATCGCAGTAAGTGGTGCGGGTGCTGCAGCAACAGCCATCACTAAGCTGCTGGTAAATTATGGCATCAAGGATATCACGATGTGCGATCGCTCAGGCGCGATCTACGATGGACGCGAGGGACTTAACCCAGCCAAGGCGGCCATGGCTAAGATTACTAACCCTAATAAGATTAAGGGCTCCCTTGCGGATGTAGTTAAGGGCGCAGATGTATTTATCGGCGTTTCAGCTCCTGGTAAGCTTACTAAGGAAATGGTAGAGACAATGGCCAGGGATGCGATAATATTTGCCTGCGCTAATCCTGTACCTGAGATATTCCCTGACGAGGCTAAGGCTGGCGGCGCGAAGGTATGCGCAACGGGTCGTTCTGATTATCCGAACCAGATTAACAATGTACTGGCATTTCCGGGTATATTCAGGGGCGCATTTGATGTAAGAGCCAGCGAGATTAATGAGGAAATGAAGATCGCAGCGGCTTATGCACTGGCCAATCTGATCACGGACGAGGAACTGAATGAGGATTATATCATTCCGGCTGCATTTGACCCGAGAGTAGGCGAGGCAGTAGCTAAGGCAGTCGCTCAGGCAGCAAGAGATACAGGAGTAGCCAGAATCTAAAATTTCCAGGCAGTTTGCAGCAATCATGAGGCAGACTGCCTGATTTTATGATACCAGGGTCAAAAGGTCCAAAATTCCGACGCAAGCTTGCTTGCAGGAGAAGTTTTGCCCCACATCGTTTTATAAGAGGAAAAAAGAAATGACAACTAAAAAAAGAGAATTTTGGTTTATTGTAGGCAGTCAGGATTTATACGGCCAGGAGGTGCTGGATATCGTGGCAGGACGCGCAGCAGAAATGGCCGAGAAGCTATCGCAGGTGCTTCCATATCCGCTGATATATAAGATAACAGCGAAATCCAGCGCAGAAATCTCCAGCGTAGTTAAGGAAGCCAATTACGACGACGCATGTGCGGGCATCATGACATGGTGTCATACCTTCAGTCCGTCTAAGATGTGGATCAGCGGCCTGCAGCTGCTTCAGAAGCCATGGCTTCATTTCGCGACGCAATATAATAGGGAGATTCCTAACGAAGAGATCGATATGGATTTCATGAACCTCAACCAGGCTGCACATGGAGATCGCGAGCACGGCTTTATCGGCGCGAGGCTGCGTAAGCCTCATAAGATCATCGCGGGCTACTGGCAGGATACGGATGTGCAGGCCAGAATCGGCAGCTGGATGAAGGCAGCCGTGGGTGTGGCCGTATCTAAGGAAATGAAGGTTATGAGATTCGGCGACAACATGCGTGACGTCGCAGTCACCGAAGGTGATAAGGTGGAGGTTCAGAAGAAGCTGGGCTGGGAGGTTAATACCTGGGCAGTGGGCGACCTGGTTAAGGAGATGGCAGCTGTAACAGACGCGCAGATAGATGAACTCATGGACGTTTACCAGGCTGATTACGATATCGCGACCGATGACATTGAAGCCATCCGCTATCAGGCACGGGAAGAGATTGCCATGAGGCAAATGTTGACCCGCGAGGGTTGCAGTGCATTTTCCAATACTTTTCAGGATCTGTATGGCATGGAGCAGCTGCCAGGTCTGGCATCACAGCATCTGATGTCATTGGGCTATGGCTATGGCGGTGAGGGCGACTGGAAGGTTAGTGCCATGACTGCGATTCTTAAGGCAATGGGCGAGAATGGCAATGGTGCATCAGCATTCATGGAGGATTATACTTATAATCTCGTGGAAGGTCAGGAATACAGCCTGGGTGCACATATGCTGGAGGTATGTCCGTCTGTGGCAGCAGGGCGTCCGCGTATCGAGACACACCATCTGGGTATCGGCATGAATCAGAAGGATCCTGCACGACTGGTATTCGAAGGCAAGGCAGGTGCTGCCGTAGTTACCAGCCTTATCGATATGGGCGGCAGACTGCGCCTGATAGTTCAGGATATTGAGGCAGTTAAGCCGATCCTTCCTATGCCGAACCTGCCGGTTGCCAGAGTTATGTGGCGTGCAATGCCAGATCTTACAACGGGCATCGAGTGCTGGCTCACGGCCGGAGGCGCGCATCATACAGTCCTCTCTTACGATGTAACAGCCGAGCAGCTCAGAGACTGGGCACGCATGATGGATATAGAATTCGTCCATATCAGCAAGGACACAACAGTTGAAGCGCTGGAACACGAATTGTTCTTAAATGACCTGGCATGGAAATTGAGATAGACAAGGCCTGGTATTTGACAAAAGGATGTATACAGGAACGAAGCCAGGCATTTTGTTCATGAAACTGTGCATAGGCTGATCACGTCGCAGAGCCTCTGAGGCGTGATACTTGTTAAGGAATATATATGGATCTGAAAAAAACAGTAATAGGATTAGAATTTGGCTCCACCCGCATCAAGGCAGTGATGCTGGGCGAGGATCATATACCGGTCGCATCGGGCAGCTATACCTGGGAGAACCAGCTGCGGGACGGCATCTGGACTTACGCACTCTCGGACGCAGAGGCAGGACTTCAGAGCTGCTATGCCGCGCTTAAGGCGGATTTTGAACAGAAATTTGCCCAAAAGCTCACAACAGTGGGAGCCATCGGCATATCGGGAATGATGCACGGATATCTGCCATTTGACCGGAACGGACGCCAGCTGGCAGAGTTTAGAACGTGGCGCAATACTATGACAGGTGAGGCGGCAAATGCATTGACAGAGCTATTTGGCTTCAACATACCGCAGCGCTGGTCAGTTGCGCATTTATATCAGGCCATCTTAAATAAAGAGGAGCATGTCGCAGATATCTCCAGGCTTACGACGTTGGCAGGATATTTTCATCACAGGCTGACAGGATGCCATGTGCTGGGAATAGGCGAGGCCTCAGGCATGTTTCCTATCGACAGCAATACAAATGATTATAACGAAACCATGATACAGAAGTTCCGGACGCTTACGGGAATAAACCTCCGGGATATTCTGCCGAAGGTGCTGGTGGCAGGAGAAGATGCAGGCGTACTGACGGCCGAGGGCGCCGCGCTGCTAGACCCGAGCGGGGATCTCATGCCCGGCATACCACTGTGCCCGGCAGAAGGAGATGCAGGAACAGGCATGACTGCGACTAATTCTGTACGCATCAGAACTGGTAATGTATCTGCCGGCACATCTGATTTTGCCATGATCGTGGTGGATAAGGAACTGGGAGTTCATAGAGAGATTGACATGGTCACAACACCTGACGGTGCTCCGGTTGCCATGGTTCACTGCAATAACTGCACCAGCGATATTAATGCCTGGGCGGGGCTCTTCGGCGAATTTGCCGAGGCTATCGGAACGCCGATAGATACGGATAAGCTGTATACAATCTTATTTAAGAAGGCGCTGGAGGGCAGCCCAGATTGCGCGGGTCTCATGAGCTTTAATTATTTCTCTGGTGAGGGCGTCACGGATTTTGATGCAGGCAGGCCGGTATTCGTGCGCATGCCGGATGCCCATATGACTTTGGCTGACTTCATGCGTACCCATCTGTTATCAGCATTGGCTACGCTTAAGATCGGACTGGATATTCTGACCAGCGAGGAGCATGTGGCTATCGACAGGCTCTATGGTCACGGCGGATTCTTCAAGACTCCTGAGGTAGGTCAGAGACTCCTGTCGGCGGCAGTTGGTGCGCCTGTCTCTGTAATGGAGACAGCAGGAGAGGGCGGCCCGTATGGCATGGCGCTGCTGGCCGCATACAGGCTTAACAATAATGATAGGAACCTGGCAGATTTTCTGGATAGTGAAGTATTTGCAAATGCCAGATCCGTAACACTGCAGGCGGATGCTGCAGACTGCGCGGGATTCGATGCCTTTCTGCAGAGATATAAGAAGGCATTGCCGATAGAGAAGGCAGCAACGGAGGTTCTGGAATGAGAGTGCAGGAAGATTGATAGGTCAAACTGTCATGCACTAAAAAAGACGACGGAGGTATTGTAATAATGCTTGAAAATCTGAAAAAGGAAGTCTGCGAGGCTAATCTCCTGCTTCCAAAATATAATCTTGTTACATTCACATGGGGCAATGTTTCTGCCATCGACAGAGCCAGCGGCCTGGTGGTTATCAAGCCGTCCGGCGTTTCATATGATAATATGACGGCAGATGATATGGTCGTAGTTGACCTGGATGGTCATGTAGTTGAGGGAAGGCTGAAGCCTTCCAGTGATACACCGACACATCTCGTTCTGTATAAGGCATTTGCCGAATGCGGCGGTATTGTTCATACCCATTCGCGCTGGGCCACCAGCTTCGCACAGGCGGGAGCCGGCATACAGCCTCTCGGAACGACCCATGGCGATTATTTCTATGGTGAGATTCCTTGCACGAGGAAGATGACGCCGGAAGAGATTCGCGGCGAGTACGAGAAAGAGACAGGAAATGTCATCGCAGAGACATTTGCAGGAACTGATCCCATGACTATCCCGGCAGTGCTGGTTCACAGCCACGGACCATTTGCCTGGGGACACGATGCTGCAGAGGCAGTTCATAATGCTGTCGTGCTGGAAGAGATTGCGTTTATGAACTTCCATTCGCTTATGATCAATCCGAACCAGATCCGGATGCAGCCAGAGCTCCTGGATAAGCACTACCTGCGTAAGCACGGTAAGGATGCATATTATGGACAATAAAACCCGTTACTAATTACAGCTAAGGAAAATGAGACATGAAGAAATGGCATAAGGTATTGATAATTGCAGCTGCAGCTGTGGTGGTTATAGCGATTGCAGGTATAGTGCTGTGGAATTACCTGTTCGGTGGATTGAAGCATGTGCAGCTTGATACAAGTGAGCTGGGTATAGAGGAAACTGATGAAAATGGCATATACAGCTGGTATAACGCAGGCTCACAGGGCAGTGAAATGAGTGATCAGTCTGAAGCCGTGCAGGGAAGCGAGTCAGGCGCTCAGTACGGTATAGCTCAGGACAGCATCTCCTCAGATAAAAATGTAGCCTCGGCTGCTGATAATACATTTACCATGAATAACACAGGCGATGATCAGGCAGATGATGCCGCGGGCAATGATGCGTCAGAGAATGATGCAGCTCTGGACGAGGCTAACACAAACTTGACGGAGGATACTCAGGATAACACACCGACGGCAGGTGGAACAGACGAATCCTGTGCCGATGAAACGCAGAATACTGTGAGCACGTCTGATTCTTCAGACGATTTTGCCGCAAGTGAACAGAACTCTGAGGCCGCTGCAGATTCTCAGAATACACAGAAGCATGCTATTATCAATATTGCGATCTTCGGCATGAGTATCTCACAGGTAGGCGGAATTGACACAGACAGAAGCGACATGAATCTGATCGTTTCAATTGATCAGGATAATAACAGGGTGTGCCTTACATCCGTCCTGCGAGACTCGAAGGTTCCGATTGAAGGGCATGACCCACAGAAAATAAATGCTGCCTACAAGTACGGCGGCGCGACGCTGGCCATCAAGACCCTTAACCAGAACTTTCATCTGAATATAGCCAATTATATTACTGTTAATTTCGAGAGCCTGCTCGAGATCGTGGATTATTTCGGCGGAGTTGAGATAGAACTGACAGAGGACGAGGCAGCATATATTGGCGGCGGACTGACGGCAGGCAAGCATTTGCTGGATGGAGAGACTGCTCTTGAGTATGCCAGCATAAGATATATTGATTCTGACTATTACAGGGCATCGCGTCAGCAGACAGTTATTCTCGCACTGCTTCAGAAGGTTGCCGCATTGCCTAAGACCAGCTATCCGGAGGCAGTTAATAAGCTCATGGGCACGCTGGAATCATCCATGACTGCCAGCGAGCTGTTGTCATTGATTGACTGCATCGACATTTCGACAGTGCAGCTGGTTACTAATACGATTCCTGACAAGAATTATGAAACAGACCTGTGGGGCGGCATCGACAGCACCGGATCATGGGTATATGAGTACGATATTGAGGAGGCTGCCAAGAGGATTCACAGGATCATATATGGCGGCAGCGAGCATGGCGAGGAAGAGACCACAGCTGCTGTTGTAGAATAGCATCACAAACGCATGGCAAAAGCTTACAAATGTTACAAAAATATTAAATAAATATTGCAAAATCTTCGTATATAAGATAAATTTGTACTGAACAGTGTGTACTGGATACATTTGCAGAATCATCTTGTTTATGTAAAGAGGGACTCGCTGATTTGCTGCAGATTTATCTGGCTCTGAATATAACAAATGATGGAGGAGAAATGTATGAAGAAAATTGTATTGGCAGCAGTAGTAGTTCTGGCAGCGGCATCACTTGCAGCATGTGGCAAGACAGCTGAGCCGGAGACGACGACAGAAGAGACAACTACTGAAATCGTAACGACCACAGTCCCTGAGACGACAACTGAGAAGGAGACTACCACAGAGCCAGAGACAACAACTGAGGAAATTGAAACTCTGGAAGGCCTGATCGCTCCGCAGAGTACCTTGGACGAGGCCAGGGAGGTAGTGGTTTCTGCAGACGGTGACCAGCTCACATTGAGATTGGGCCCTGGATCCGATTATGATCAGATAACAATGATCGATGATGAAACTGAACTTACAATCACAGCCGAGGACTCAGGCTGGGGGTATACTGTCTATAATAAACAGGCAGGCTGGGTTTCGATGGACTGGGTGACAGAGAAATAGTGCTTATGTCATAAGGCATTCTTGCAGGAGAACCCTGCAGATGAGAAGACCTTATATAAAACTGCTTATTTGCTCGAATGCAGGCATTAGCAGAAAGCAGTTTTGCATGGTTCTGAATAGTTATAAATAATTAAAGAGGGCTGCGTATGCGGCCCTCTTAAGTTATATATAGAAATAAATTAGCTGATTACGGTAAACGCTCCATCGTAGGTACCGTTGAACCCGGTGGGGATATTTGGGAACATATCCGATAATAATTGTGTGAATTGTTAAAGTTGTACAAGTTGTGCAACTCACTCACATCAGGGAGGTATCGGATATGAATTCAGTAGTTGTATCGA
>CAVARE010000059.1:0-25253 GCA_963591145.1 Anaerotignum sp.
AACTACCGGTGTCATAATTACCTGCGGATTGTCTAACACCTTCTGCAGCTTATCCTCATCAGTAAGATACTTGATCAGTGCCAGCAGATCCTGATCCTTGCCTTCCCAGTCGACCATATTCTCGAAGCCACCATTTGCCTGAGCTACAGAATTGAACTCACCCTTACTCATGCCCTTTTCCTTCATATCAATAAATTGATATTTAATGCCGCGTTCCTTGAAGAAACGTTCGGCCTTCCTTGTATCACTGCACTTCTTTGTGCCAAATATTTGTATATTCATTTTCGTCTTCCTCGCATTGCCTTCTTAAACTGCCGCATTCGGATATTTCAAGCCTTCTTAATCTTAATCCTTGATGTGGGTGACTTTGGTTTGCCATCCCTATTTTCTGCAAATATATCAGACATTACAAAGCGTCGCAATAACATTGCGATAACATTGCAAAGCCTCATATTCTCGCTCCTTTTTGCAAATGTAGTTGCCTGATTAAATGTTAGACATTATTAACATTACTTCAAACATTATACTAACATTACTATCAGTCTTGCGCTGCATTCTCGCAGCGGTTTGATGGATTTATGCCTGATTTCTGGGTATAGAAAAAAGAAGAACCGCAATCTCATGACTACGGTTCTTCTCTGCGAGGATAACTATGTAACTATCAAATCTCCTCTGGGAGATATGGTCCCCAATTATAAATATTATCAAATGAATATACTGCATCCGGATGGAAGGTATAATATCTAGGCGGATTGTCAGGACGCAGCTCTCTTACAGGGGCAAGTCTCATGCAGTCTGCCTGCTTCATCCAGCCCTGGTCAAACGGTGTTCTTACGTATGCTATCAGATGTAGCTTTAAGATCTTCCATTCGCCGTCTACCTTCACGAATTCGTTCTGATATCTTCCGATAAACCACATGGCTGTAAGCTTGCGCTCATCGCAAGGATATGGCGTGGCAACCTTGGCCCAAGGGCTTAAGATAGTCCACTGACCTGCTGCCCTGTCACCTGTTCCATTATCACTGATAATGATCTTAGGAGTGGTCAGGTGCTGGAACTCCATCCAGCCAGTCTTCTCTTCGATAGACTGTGCTCTCTCATGAAGCGCCATCATATAGGCCTTAACCTGTTCCGGTCCTTTATATTCTCCGCCCTCCATAAGCTCGAAGCTTACTTCAGGATTATCGATGGCAAATAGATTCTCAAGTGATGATTTGTAATCCATCTTCAGGCAATTAGTAACATAATCTGCCATAAGATTCTGGATTTCATCCATATTTGCCGCACGCATTGCTAATTCTAATGTTTTCTGATCCATGACTTAAGCCTCCTTAATTTTGTTCCGGGATAAATGGTCCCCACTGGTGAGAACCCTTGCCAGAATAAATATTTGCAGGATTGTACTGTGGCTGATATGGATCATCACCTGCGAAATGATATGCATGCATGATACGTCTTGCATCTGCCTGCTTAACCCAGCCCAACTCATAAGGCGCACGGGCATAGGAATAAACCTTGTTCTTAAGCAGCTTCCATTGTCCATCGATCTTAATATATTCATTGTTATAACGAGCCAGGAACCAATATCCGCAAGGTCTCTTCTTATCTCCAGGATATGGTGTTACGGCCATAGCATGCGGTGCCAGCTCATTGAACTGAGCATATGCATGATTACCATCTTCGCTCAATACAACATGTGGTGACCACAGACATACCATTCCGAACCATCCGTGAACAGCCATAGGATTGCCGGCGCTCGGCTTATTGCAGCCTTCTACGAATGCCTTCATGCCAGGTCCTACATAATCGCCGCCCTCGCACATCGTAAATGTAACATCAGGCTCATCCATGGCAAATAGTTCCACACACATCTGCTTCATATTAAAGGAATCCAGAAGTGTCAGGTATCTGCCCTGCATATTTTCGATTTCCTTAACAGCTGCAGCCCTTTCGATACGCTTCAGGGTTGCTTCGTCTTCAACTAATTCTGGCGCCGGACCGTCATCAATAATTGATGGGAGGAACGGACCGTAGGTATGAAGTCCGTCTCCTGAATAAGTTGCGTCAGAATGATATACCTTATTAGGATTAGATGGACGGGTCGGCTCAATCTTGCATCCGCCGAATCTCAGACAATCAGGATTCTTCAGCCAGCCCTCTTCAAATGGAGTCTTAAAATATGTTACCAGATGGATCTTCAGCAATTTCCATTTGCCGTCCACCTTAATAAATTCATTGTCATATCGACCGCATATCCATAATGCCGTGAGCTTCTCACGGTCAGCAGGATATGGTGTCGCCATCATGGCATTTGCATTTAATATATCCCACTGAGCTCTGGCACGCTGACCGCTGGTGCTTACAACTATATGCGGTGTAGCCAGATTCTGCACTCCCATCCAGCCTCTCTTATCAGACGGGTCATCAAGATAAGACTGGATATACTGCATATATTCCCTGACCTTCTCAGGTCCTTCGTAACAGCCTTCCTCCATGAATTCAACGCTTACTTCAGGATGATCAGCAGCCATGCATTTATTTAATATATCCATTGCATCGAACTGATCCAGATATTGAACATATTCGGCCATTACCTGTGTGATCTCCACATGATCCGCCATACGAACCAGTGAAGCTAATTGTTTCTTGTCCATTTTTATTTCTCTTTAAACTTTCGTTATTGCTTTCTTATCGAATTTTGTCTCTATATGCCGGAGGCAAATCTTGTCTCACGGATTTGCTTCCGGTAACTGTTTATTTTAGCTTTTATTTCATTAGATTTGGCAGCAGCAATGAGATCTGTGGAATATACATACACAATACCAGTGCTACAAACATTGCTATGATGAATGGCAATATGCCCTTAATAATCTCTCCTATCTTAACATCCGGGACTCGGTTGGCTATAACGAAGAGGTTCATGCCTACAGGAGGTGTAACGCATCCGATAGCGCCGCAGAATGTTACGATAATTCCGAACCATATAAGGTTCATGCCCAGGCTTGCAACGATAGGTGCGAAGATCGGAACTGTAAGCATCATAAGTGGTGCTACATCCAGGAAACATCCCAGGAACAGATAGATAACTACCATCAGCCAGATGACGGTCATAGGCGCTACATCCAGGCTGCCTACCCACTTAGACAGTGCCTTAGGAAGTCCTGACAATGACATAAATGAGTTGAAGAACTGAACGCCTACGAATAGGAAGAAGAATGATGCTCCCGATCCTACAACGCCCTTCATAGACTTGATGAAATCCTTGACGCTGATTCTGCGCATTGCAAATGTAATAATCGTTGCACCGACTGCACCTACTGCGGCACCTTCATTTACTGTACAGATACCTCCCCAGATACCACCCATAACGAGGATGATAAGTAAGAAGAATGGCCATACATGTATAAGACTCTTGAATCTCTCCTTAAGAGGATATTTCTCAGTCAATGGTGCATCCTGTGGTCTTCTCTTGGCCCAGATAACGATTGTTATGCACAGGCAGATAAGTAAGAGAATTCCAGGAAGCCATCCTGCCATGAACAGCTTGGCAATAGATGTCTCTGACATGATTCCGTACATAATCAGTGGAACTGATGGTGGAATCAGTGTTCCGAGAGGGCCAGCAGCTGCGATGGCTGCAAGACCTAATCTAGGGCTGTAGCCGAATTTCTTCATCTCAGGCCATGCGATCTGTGAGAATACCATGGCTGTTGTAACACCGGAGCCGCATACAGCACCGAAGATAGCACTTGATACTGATGTTGTTATAGCCAGACCGCCCTTCTTGTGGCCGAACCAATATCTGGCTGATGTATAAGCATCAGTGGTCAATCCTCCAGCCGAGGCGACGTCTCCCATCATCATGAACATAGGCATAACCAGCAATGTATATGATGCAGCCGCCGTAACCGGGATGGTCATCATATAGTTGATACCCATGTCAAATCCTAATATAGCCATCATACCGACTACGCCCGAAACGCCGAAGACAAATGCGATCGGCATTCCTAAAAACATGAGAATGAGCATTACACAAAGCCCAATAATTCCAATAGTTAAAGATGACATTATGCATTTGCTCCTTTCTGCAGTTTGGCCTCCTTAGAAGCTGCAACACCTTCAATAAAATATCTTATTGAATCAAGTAAGAACTCAATTGCGGCGATGGCACTGCCTAATGATGCTAAATAATAAACGTAGAAGTTAGGGATTCTAAGAATAAGTGTGGCATTTGATGGTGTCTTGACCAAAACTCCTGCCTGCTGGAATACCTTGACAGTAATAAATACCAGGAATGCGCAGCATACCAGATCAAGCACTCCATATAATATGCTCTTAACATTCAGCGAGAGCTTGTCAGGAATTGTCTCTACCCTGACATGTCCTCTATTCCTCGTTGTAAGCGGAAGTCCGAAATAAACAACCGCTACTGTACCCATCTCTGCCAGCTCCTGCTGTCCCGGGATAGGGCTATTAAATATGTATCTCATAACAACGTCGACAAATATCATTACAACTATCAGGAACAGCATTATCGCTCCAAACCAAACGCATATCCTGCTGACTTTATCGAACGCTTTATTGACAGCATCATATATCTTTTTCATATAACGTACCTTCTAATTAACCGCGTATATCACGCAGTAATCTCCTATTTTTACATGAGGCACAGCACCTTCATGCCGTGCCTCATATTGTGTTTTAGAATCTTGAGATTATTTGCTTAACCTTAGTTATTAGCAATTGCTTCATCAATGATAGCGATAATAGCATCGCCGTCTAAGCCTGCTTCATTAAGAGTAGCAACATAATCATTCTTATATGATGCAGTTGCTTCCTTCATTGCTGTGAGCAATTCCTCTGATGCCTGGTATACTGTAACTCCCTGGCTCTCAAGTGTCTCAATTGACTTGTTATATTCTTCCTCAAGTGTTGGAAGGTAGTAGCTTGTGATCTTCTCTGTGAAAGTATCCTTAATAAGTGTCTGCAGATCCTCTGGAAGTGAATTCCATGTATTGTTATTCATACCGCAGAACATGCAGCTCATGCCGATAGCGCCCTGCATCAGGTATGGGCAAACCTCGCCAAGACCTGTTGATGATCCGTATAATGCACCTGTGATTACACCGTCCAGAACGCCCTGCTGAAGAGCTGTTGTCTGCTCTGAAGGCTGAATTGAAACAGCTGTAGCTCCTAATGAGCCGATAGCATTTGAAATAGTAACTGATGATCCACGGAGCTTAAGTCCTGCCAGATCGTCCATTGTGCTAACCTGCTTATCAGTTGTGAAAAGTTCAAGTGAACCTGCAGGAAGGAATGTAAGAACTTCCATATAATCTGTATATTCAGCAAGGAGATCTGCCTCTAAGAGTGCGTTCATTGCTGCATATGTCTGTGCGTCATTTGAGTAAAGGAATGGAACGTTGAATCCCTCTGATACCGGGAATGAACCAACCATACCAGGTGACATATCAATGATATCGATACCGCCCATTGTGAACATGTTCCAGATATCAGCAGGAGCACCTAATGTGTTATTGTGATAAACCTCGAACTGTAATCTGCCATCTGAAGCCTCTGTGAGTTCTTCGAAAATGTCATCATACATCTGAGCGAACCATGTGCTGTCGCCGCGGGTTGTGCTGACCTTCAGTGTGTAAACTGTGTCATCTGCTGCCTCTCCGGCATAAGCTGTACAAGGAACAGCTATCATGCATGCTGCCAGAGCCATACAAAGTAATTTTTTCATAAATTTCCTCCTCCATAAGTAAAAATTATGTGTTTGTTTTCGTATGCGTGAATTATATTCCCATGCCTTATAAAAGTATAATGTTAAAAAGTTATCATGCTAAAATCAAAAGGAATACTTATCAGCTGTTAGCCTCCACTTACTTATTACGCAAATGTGTTCGATATTGCCTTTTAACTTAATAATACGTATTTTTGCTTTTCTTTTCTAATTATATTTTGTATAATCAGCGGCGTTGGTTAGCGTTCACTAACCGCTATTATGTAGTAATAAATATATGCTGAAGCCTTCTAGATGATGCATTTGGGTTATGGATCACAGCCTGATTTCATGCAATTTTATATTTCGTCAGAGGAAAGCTCAGCACACCAGAACAAGAGGTAAGAAATGAAGAAAAATCCAGTTTTATAATGCCCAGACAGGCGATGAAATAGTGACAGATGTTGATGCCGTAAGCGGCGCCACCTTCACCTCAGAGGGCGTTCTTGATGCATTTCTGGATGCGTTAGATACTGCGCTGAACTAACCGTCTTGCGTTTGATGTTATAAGGTCAAATGCGTTAATCTTCTGACAGAAAATAAGCCTGGAAATGTGAAGTTTCCAGGCTTTTAATATGTCTGATGTCTGGCATATCCTTAATGGCTTCAATCCGACATCATAGTAGTATCTGGCCATCACTATAAATAATTTCTAATACCGCCTCTTTTTAATATTTTACCTCCCAGTCCATCAACAGTGCTGAAATCGACGGCCATATCATTCATGGCATTATTCATGGCTTCTTTAAACTGAGAGACCATATTATCGAATCTTGTCATCGCAATTTTTTTCCCCAGCCCGATATGTTCTGCCTCCAGTTCAAATGAATTTCTGGTTATTTTATTTAAATCATATTCATGCCCTATGCTAAATGCCATATTTTCCGTACTGCCGTCATAGACCATGGTGCTTACAATATCATAAGCTGGAGCGAGCCGAATAGATTTTAGATCCTCGCAATATATGAGCGAGATGTTTTTTATATGATTATCTGTATTTCCAATCAGATAATTAAATATGCAAATGTCCCACAGCCTCAGCTGATCCTCGACTGGTGAAGCAGAATATGTACGAATAATATCAAATGCTTTTTTTAGATATCCTTCGTGATTTCTTTCATATTTATCGGATGAAGAAATACTCATTGCCTGGGCAAAATCTTCCTGATGCAGTCTGAATGGAACAGTCAGGCCATCTATTGTTTTCCTTGAGCCCTGCAACTTTCTATCATAACGTTTCGTAGCAAATAGAATATCCTCAATATCGGGTGATTCCATATTGTCTGAACCTGAAATGCCTTTTTTGCCTTTGCTTGATACTTGATTTCCTCGTACAATAAAGCTTTCGGGTACGAGTATCCCCAGATTTCGCGCTGTCAGAAGGCACAACTGCTCATTTGCAACAATTTTCTTCAAGCGTACATGGCTTTGCTTTACTATATGAGTGCTCGGTGCATCACCTATTGGCTGATACCATTTTTTTCTTCGATCATCGTAATACAGCCCGACCTTACCAGAAGCGCCAGTCAGTGAAAGGTGTGATTTTGTGACGATATCAGCTGATTTTGATGAACCTTCCCTGGCGAGCGCACTGATATCATCCATTCCCAGCAATCTGTAATTCGATTTAATGTCTGTTCCAGCCGTATTGACTATCTTTATGGCGCCTAGGCACTCTCTACCCAGCTCTGATAAGATTGTAATATAGTCAGCTTCATCTGCGCGAATCCATTTGGCAACGCACTTTCTGGTGAAGCCCTCTGGCAGGAGCCCCTCGAAGAATCGCCTGGTTTGTATTGGGCTAAATTCATTTTCTGTTAAAGGAAGTGATATAGAAATCGGTCTGTTATTATAGTCAGCCAGATACTCATCTGCATATGCAAAGCATGCATCCGTGCTGTCTGTTCCGGTAATATCTCCCACATACCTGTTCTCGCCATTTATTTCTATCATAACATTTAATCGAATCATGGCTTATCCTCTCTCGTTGAGCTCAACATCCATTCCGAGCATATTTATCAGGAATATGCTTTTGCCCAGCTCTATGGTTGGCTTGCCGTTTTCCAGATCGGAAATGAATGTTACGCTAAGCCCTGTCACATCTGACAGATAGGCTTGTGTATAACCCAATTTTTTTCTTCTCTCTCTGACTGATTTTCCCAGAGAAATCGCATCTGTTATCTTGTATTGCATCTGTTTTTATTCCGTAATTCTCGTAAATCCTAACATGTGCCTGTGAAAGTACTATCACATGAATCATTAACTCAAGCCATGTATCTACTTAGAGGTGTATCAGCAAATTTAGTAGTACGGCTATATTCTCCGTAATATAGCACAAATTTAGCCGTACGGCTGAATTTATCTACGGCAAGAGTTTGATTTAGCCGTACGGCTAATTATTGCCTTCACGATTATAAACTTAGCCGTACGGCTGTGTCAACTGGCGATTTTGATAATGCAGTATGAGATAAGTCATCTGCCTTAAATGAATGCTATTGGATAATTGATGTGAATTTATCGATGTTTCTTAGCGATATTCTCAATGATGGTCATGACGCCTGCATAAAAATCCGCATCCATCTGAGGCTGATGCGGCCTTATGCATTTGCTGCAATCCTTGATGCCTTTAGAATTGTATGAGAAGTTGCCGCCGCATTCGTCATCAAGAGAATACAATGGACAATAACAATAATGACAGTTAAATGAATCCAGATCATTAGTTTCGTGACATGGAAAATATTCACATTCTCTATTCTGATAAAATTCGTGATTAAACTCTCTCATTAAGCGTCCTTTTCATCCAGAGATATATTTTTGGCAACGAGATGCAGCAATTATGACTTTCAAGCATTGCCAAGCTTGTGCTATTATATAAAATTATTGGATCAATTGAAAGGTGATTTTATATGGCAGACAGTATTCTGACAATGGAAAATATCAGTAAATCCTACACTGGCAGGATGGTGCTTAATAAGGCTAATTTTTACCTGCAGCAAGGGGAGAAGGTCGGCATTATCGGCATAAATGGAACTGGCAAATCAACTCTTCTTAGGATGATTGCAGGTGTCGAGGAGCCTGATGACGGCAGTATTATTGTTTCAAAAAATACCATAATCAGATTTCTGCCGCAGGATCTTGACTATCCGGAGGGGACAACAGTCATTGATGCTGTAACAGATTCAGATCGTTTTATGTCATCGGTGTCAACATCAGGCATGAATATATCTAAGGTTACATCTGTATCAGCCAAAAAGGATGCTTCTAAGAACGACGCAGATTATTGGACACGCCTGTCAGATGCCAAATCTATGCTCACCAAACTCGGTATTTATAACTTCGACCAACCTGTGAGTGAGTTATCAGGCGGACAGCGCAAATGTCTGGCTATAGTCTCCGTACTGTTGTATCCGTCAGAGATTCTTGTGATGGACGAGCCTACCAATCACCTGGATCAGGAGACTTCACAATGGCTGGAAGACCAGCTGAAGGCTCACCGCGGTGCGCTTGTACTTGTAACTCACGACAGGTATTTTCTTGACAGCGTAACCAGCAGAATCATCGAAATTGACAAGGGCAATATTTATTCATATGACGCTAACTATTCCGGATACCTTGAACTTAAGATGCAGCGAGAGGAGCAGATGATCTCATCCGAGGCCAAACGTCAGAACATATTAAGGAAGGAACTCGCCTGGATCAGGAGAGGCGCACGTGCCCGATCAACCAAACAGAAGGCTCATATTCAGCGATATGAAGCATTGAGAGATCAGGATGCGCCAATATTTGACCAGAAAGTGCAGCTGGAATCTATCTCATCGCGCATGGGTAAGACCACGGTTGAGCTGGAGCATATCTGCAAATCATATGGCGGCACAGCCCTTATAAGTGACTTTTCATACAACTTTCTTAAAACTGACAGGGTTGGATTTGTCGGAGCAAATGGCGCTGGTAAAACAACTCTTCTTAAAATAATTATGGGGATGGTTCAGCCAGATTCTGGTACAGTTACCATCGGCCAGACCATTAAAATCGGATATTTCTCGCAGGAGCTTGAAACCGAAGCCAAGGATAGCATTGCTTATATGAATCCGATGACTACCGTCATTGATTATATCCGGGATATCGCAGAATATGTTAATACTAATGACGGCCGCATCAGTGCATCCCGTATGCTTGAGAGATTTCTGTTCACTCCAGAGATGCAATATAGCAGGATTGAGAAACTCTCGGGAGGAGAGAGGCGACGCCTGAATCTGCTGCGTGTGCTTATGCAGGCACCTAACGTGCTTCTCCTTGATGAGCCTACCAATGACCTGGACATCGTAACATTGAACATTCTTGAAGATTACCTGGATACATTTGCCGGCATCGTAATCACGGTATCACATGACAGGTATTTTCTGGATCGTGTTGTTTCAAGGATATTTGCCTTCGAAGGAAATGGTAGGATCACGCAATATGAAGGCGGATGGACTGAATACAGTCAGAAAAGGCCGATATTAGAGCGAAATGTTGGTTCACTGACATCTTCTGAGACAGCCAACGTAAAGGAAACCGAGCGCAGCCGTTCCCACAAGCTTAAGTTTTCATTTAAAGAAAAACGGGAATACGAGACAATTGAAGCCGATATTGCAGCATTGGAAGACCAGATTGCGGCATTGGATAAGGATATTGCAGCCAATGCCAGCGACTTTGTTAAACTGCAGAAATTGTCAGCACAGAAGGATGAAACAGAATCTCTGCTTATGGAGAAGATGGAACGCTGGGAATATCTTGAAGAGCTGGCTCAGGCAATTGAGGCACAATAAGGGCGATCATACCGCCTGCTGCAATAATTCCTTAGCCCTATCACATCTATATCTGTTATGGTAGGCGAGCGGCGT
Organism: Anaerotignum sp.; assembly: GCA_963591145.1. Lineage (GTDB taxonomy): Bacteria > Bacillota > Clostridia > Lachnospirales > Lachnospiraceae > RGIG5612. The sequence goes on from CAVARE010000059.1 coordinate 10,672, forward strand.
CTCTCCGGTTACGCCCTTAAATGTTCTAAGCAAATGGAACTTATTTATATGAAGATGGTCTGCCATCTTATCCAGAGAGAATTCTTGGGTGTAATTTTCTTTGATATAGTTACCTGCAGATTGCGCTAATTCCACTCGTGCGCCCTTCCATTCTGCATAATCCGGACGGCATCTTTTGCACAAATGATAACCTGCAGCTAACGCTTCGTCATAAGTTTTATATACAATCACATTTTGCGGAGAACTTATCTTTTTGCCGCATGAAGGTCTGCAGATAGTGCCTGTTGTCCGTAATACATAAACAAATTGTCCATCATAAGCTGCATCCTTGTTCTTAATCGCCTGCCATTGTTCTTTCGTCATATGTCGTCTCCTGGGTAATGACTATGATTTTCGTCTCATTTAGTTAGCGTTTGCTAACCTTATTTTCTTAAAAATGCCGTCTCAACGGCAATTTATGTTTTTCTTTTTTAGCAGTTTCGGTTCGCATACGCTAACCATTAAATCAAAAAATAACGAGTGCAACTGCACTCGCTGTGCATTTTAAACACAGAGTCAACATTTGTCAAGAATTGGCTTGGTTTTTCATGTGACTTATCACTATTCTGCTGACTTTGAAATTATTCTCTCTTCAATTTCATTTCTAGAATAGCCCAGTTTCTTTATCGAGAGCACAGGAGCAGACATTTCTGTGACATTAAAACAGCATTTATAATCTGTCATTTAATATCGCATCAATTATTATTCTGCCGACCTTGAAATTATTTTCTCTGGCTGTAACGAAAATATCTGCATTTTCTGTACTCTCGTATGACGCTATGAAATGTGATGTATCAGGATGCCACAGTGTCTCAGGGACATCTCCACTCATAAATACATCTGTGCCCACAGAATCCCTAATTACAATATATCTGTCCAGCATTCCCATTCGTTCCATCGCAACTGCCAGCGCATGATCTTCCATCTCCGTCACAGCATAAGGATCAGGTGTCCCATAAGTCGCTACCATAAGCAGTGCATTTTTATGGTCATGATAGCCCTTCCAATAATTATCGCTGGTCACCGCAGTTCCCTTGAGAACCCTAGGATCTCTGATTGCCCAATCTGCATGGTCAAAATTATCTGCCATAAATCTTCTGGTCTGCTCAGTTGTCTGCAGCGAAATGTCCTTCACCAGATTATATACCCTGTCGCATAATGATTGATTTAGAACCTTACATGCTGTGTCATCATACATCTTGTCATGAAACCAAGTCTCTGCTCTATTCGTAGTCAGTTCCCTGGCATCTGCATGATGACCCAGGTCGAAATCTATAGTCGCTGTGATAACATATACATCGCCCATGGTGCCATATCCTATGGCAGATCCAGCACAGCCCGTGCTGAAAACATATGCTTCAGAGAAATCAAAACGGCTGTCACTAAGCACCGCCATCAATGTTACAGATGCATTAATCTTACCCATCCCCGTAACAATCAGAGCCACACCGTCCTTCACGCACAGCGGCGCCTTGCAGCCCCTTATCTTATAATTTTCCGAACCATGCAGATAAGTATCATAATAGAACTGAGCCTCTCCCGGGTAATTCCCAGGCAGTTCGTTCATCTCGAACTTCGGCAGTATCAGCACTTTTATCTTGACAGGAGTATTTGCTCCAGATTCATTCGTATGCATTCGTATCTCCTTATTCTAAATAGCTATAAGCATTGTCAGTACGAATCCTCTCTTATGCAGAAATCATACCTTCCTTGTCTAATGTTGCATCTGCATTAAACCTTGCATCCCAGCATTACAGTCAGTCTAAACCATCCGTCATCCTGTGCAATGTTGATATCTCCGCCGTATTTTTCAGCAATATATTTAATGCCCTTTATCCCATATCCATGTCTGTCCTTGTCTTTCTTGCTGGTAGTTATTCTTCCATCAACAAATTTCAATGGCGTATCATTAATGTTTTCAACACATACCGCAAGGAAACCCTGCTGCTTCATGGCCTTAACATGAATAAGTCTTCTGTCGTGGTCATTAATCTTAAGTACCGCCTCAATTGCATTATCCAGGGCACTGCCGAACAGCACACACAAATCATCAACATCAATATTATCAAAGAGCCGGCCATTCAACACATAACTGAGTTTAATATCATTCAGCCTGCAATATTGATTTTTCTCCCACAAGATTGTATCCAGTACTGGGTTATCGGTAAGACGTTCCGGCTCTATCTCTTCTACCTTTTTTTCGAGATCATTAAGCCATGCCTGCTGCCTCTGAGCTGGAATATCCGCCTTTATTATCGCAATCTGGTTTTTTAGATCATGATAGCGTTGATTAATCACATCTGCATTTATTTTCGCCTGTTCATATTGGTTCTTTTGTTTCTCGAAAATATCATTTATCATTTCAAGCTCATGTACTGTTACCTGATATGCCTTCCAAATTCTTATGACATACATGATAAATATACCAATGAGTATATATGTGAACCTTGGAATATAGCCTAATGTATTTATCCATAGATCAAGCAGATCATTTGCCTTGAACACCTTATTAATGTTGCTCAAGAAGCTGCAAATAGCCGTAATAATCAGCACAGGGATCAGCTTGCCCCAGTTCTCCGTGAGGTATTCTGATTTGCGGCATAGTTTTCTCTCAACAAAGAAAAATACACTGAATATTATAGGAAATACGATTGCTACAATAATCCAATATGAAGCCGTCGTTAACGTTCCATAATTGACAATGATCAGATAATGCAGGAACATTGCTATGCCCCACACAAGTTCGGCCGACATCAATATGAATAACGATCTGATACATGCCGAAACCAGAGTGATATTACATACAGTAATAGTATATGCAAATATCAGAACTGCATACACAAGTGCTCTCGCCATTTGAGCTCCAATGGAGGCATCAGACGAGGCATCCATATTATATGTTAACAGCCAGGTAACAATACTCTGTACAGCAAGGTTTCCGACTGATACCACAGAGAACAGCCAGTTTCCCACCCGTTTCTTGTACGGAACAGCAAATACAATGCAGGCAATGCATATTGCCAATGCTGTCAGAAAATATTCTCCATTTAACCAATCAATCATATATCCTCCTGTTAACACCGCATACAGAATCCAGTAATTCGTTATCATTTCACAGCCTGAATGAAATTTCGCGCTGGCTTCGTCCGAGCAAAATCTCATACCAATCTTCATGCGGTTTGTATCTTAACAAAATTTTGCTATAATCGTACAGTATTTCGTGTAGTGATTTTAAATTTTAGGTTTTTATCATGATAAAAATTGCAGTAGCCGAGGACAATCTTAATACTTACGAACAAATTCAGGCTTTCATCAATAAATATGCTGATGAAAATCAGATTTCGATATCAATCACGCACTATTCCAATGGATTCGAGATTTCTAATGCTTATATTCCCCAGTTCGATATTATATTAATGGACATTGATATGCCATTAGTAAACGGCATGTCAGCGGCTCAAAAAATCAGAGATTTGGATTCAAATGTCATAATTATTTTTATCACAAATTTATCTCAATACGCAATCCAGGGATATTCTGTACAGGCATTTGACTATATTATGAAGCCGCTTTCTTATTTTTCATTCTCTCAATTCTTCGGCAGAGCTGTAGCCAAAATATATAAGACACGAGATATTCCCTACTATACTATCAAGACGAAGGATTCGATAAATAAAATAGCCATTTCAGATATCTATTACATTGAAATTTTGAATCACACTCTCATATACCATACAGCCGCTGGTAATTTTAAAACCACAGGCAAACTCAAGGAGGTTGAATCCATTTTAGCCGGTCACAGTTTCTTCAGATGTAATAACGGCTTTCTTGTGAATCTGCTACATGTGGATTGCATACTTGAAAATAGCACATCTGTTCATGGTGATATAATTCCTGTCAGTAGGGCCAGAAAGAAGGAATTTTCAGCAGCTCTGCTTAAATACATCAGTGATCATATAGCATAAATGTAAAAACATTACCTCTTCAAGAAATGCAAAACAGGGGCTATATTTAACGCCCCTGCCTCGCTGCGAAATCGTAATGACAATTACTCGGCTGTCTCTTCAGCTGATTCGCCTTCAGATTCTGCTGAATCTGATTCCGCATCAGCACCTACTCCGAGTATTTCCTCAACATTTGTTTCATCTTTATTGTATTCAGTCCATTCTATTTCGCCTGCCTCATCCTTAGCAATTATATATGGAAGTACTGAATTATCCATATCGGTTGTCCACCATGTACCGTTGCAGTCCATAACTGTATGTCCTACTCCTGCAATTACGATGCCCTCGCAATACTGTACATCGTCGCTGAAGAAGGTGCAGAAGCCCACATAATAGAATTCATGAGCATCGTCTGTCCAAACCACAAGAGTTGTCTCAGAGCCTGCCGGAATACCAGGAGCATTTTCAAGAATTGCCATCTGAGTATATTTATCAGGAAGAACAGAATAATCTTCATCAGATCCATGTGATGCAGAGTAAAGTTCTGATGCCTCTACTTCATATTCAGCCTTAGACTGATTCATCATCCATAACTTAATATATTGATCATTTGCACCCGGATATGAGCTGTTATGAAGCTTGCCTTCAGGATAATAATATGTAGTAACGCCTGTTATCGGATCCGAAACATATCCGCCGTCTGCCATAAGATCCCAATGAGTATTATCTCCCAGAAGCGCATTGAAATCCTCCGCTGTATAAATGTGCCAGAATATATCAACATCTGGTGTCATACCCATTTCTACCAGCTTAGAATATGCTGTTGCATAACGAATCGGTGTTGATGTGGTATCACCGATTGACTGTACCATCATAACCTTCGTGCCTGAATCAGCAAGCTGCTGAAGCTCTGCATCTGACCATGGTGATTCAGCATCAACCTTCATGGTATCTTCTAGCTGATCGCTTCCAGCTGCATCGTCATAACTATAGCCACCATCAAATATTACGATGCCAGTTGCAAGTCCTGGATAACGGTTTACAAAATTCATTGTAAATGTAGATCCTGCAGATTCTCCAGTAATAAATACCCGATTTGCATCGACCTTGCCTTCATCAATAAGTCTATTAATTTCCTGCGCTATTGCTGCACACAGATCGTCAGTTTCGCCCTCATTTCTCTGTGGATACAATGCATAGCATTTCATAATATTCTGTGCATCATCCTTGGCAAATGATACGAGGAAATTTGCTCCATATATATCACCCGTTGTTGAGATACCTGATCCGCCGGAATTGAAGACCACCAGCGGAAGAGGTCCTTCTTCATCTGCCCCCTCTGGTGTATAAAGATATGTGTCGAGTACTGCATCGCCATAAGTAAGTTCATATTCTTCAAATGACTCTACTACATTATCAGAATACTCAAACTCCATAGTTGCATCAATATTGAACGCAGGATTAGTGCATGTAAATGTCCAATATCCATCCCTTCCATAGCTGTTATTAGGATAGAAGTCAGGAACATCTACAGTGATGGTATCAGCTGTAAATGATATACCCAGAGCAGAACCTTCGAAAAAGTCCTTATACTCCATCGCATCATAACACAGATATGTTCCGTAGAAATCTTCAGCTGTCAAATCCATAAAATCCGCTGTAGAATCCACATAATATGTGAACGACTTAATTGCCTTCCCATAAGGCTCTGATTCACAGTTAGCAACTACCTTCTCAATAGTTACATCAGTACTTGGTGCTTCTGTTGCAAATGCTGACATCGGAATCGCCAACGTGCAAGCAGTCGCAGCTGTTACAAATAGTTTCCAGTTCATTTTTTACCTCCATCTTTTTCGAATAGTTACCCATTCACTTTTACAGCAATTCGAATATACATCCATTATTACAGAGAACAATTCTAAATTCGTAATCTGCATTTTTTTATTCGTATTCTGTAAAAGCATCAAGCTGTGTCACTCATTACGTTCTTCGGAGGAACAATATCCTTATTCCAGCCCTTCACCGCGACTAAACAAATTAGCGCTTGTCTGCGCAATAATTGATGCTATACTTATCAGCGCGCATCGAATCGCTCGGCTTAAATCCAGGCGACGGGTTGCAATACAAATGCAGGCAGAGAATCAAGATGAGAATCAAACAATTCATAAAACAGGAAACTGTACTTATAATAGCGGCTATACTGGCCGTTATTTCTATGTTCTTCGTACATCCAGATGCCCAATATGCAGATTATATCGATCTACGTACACTGGCCATTCTATTTTCATTAATGGCAGTCATGGCCGGACTCAGGCAGCAGGGTGTCTTCGATAAGATGTGTCAGACGTTACTGGCACATACAAGAAATATTCTGCAGCTTATTTTTGTTCTGGTCGGAATGTGCTTCTTCGGAAGCATGGTGATTACTAATGACGTGGCATTACTGACCTTCGTTCCTTTTACATTCGTAGTGCTTAAGAAGCTTGATGCAAATGCATGTGCTACGCTTGCTGTTCCGATAGTATGTATGCAGACCATAGCTGCCAATCTCGGCAGCATGCTGACACCCATCGGCAATCCGCAAAATCTGTATTTATATAGCAAAAGCGGCATGAGCATGGGTTCATTTATAGCACTTATGCTGCCATATTCACTGCTCTCGCTGATACTTTTAATTATATGGATCGCGGCATTTAGCCATAAGCAGAAAATCAAGTATGCCTGCACCTTTGAAACAGTTAATGCAAATGTGCCAAACCAGAAAATCGTTATTATGGATGCAGTTCTTTTTCTGATCTGCCTGCTGGTTGTTTTCAGGGTACTTCACTATGCAATAGCATTTGGCGTAGTTCTGATATGCAATCTCTTCATGGACAGAAATGCACTTAAACGTGTGGATTATTCGCTGCTTCTTACGTTTGTTGCATTCTTTATATTTATCGGGAATCTGGGAAGGATCCCTGCATTTTCCGAATGGCTTCAAAATATTCTGGACGGACGTGAGGTGCTCGTTTCGGTGCTGGCATCGCAGGTTACAAGCAATGTTCCCGCAGCACTTCTTCTGTCAGGATTTACCACACAGACAGAAGGGCTCATCATCGGCACCAATCTGGGCGGACTGGGAACACTCATCGCTTCAATGGCCAGCCTTATCTCCTACAGGCAGATAGCCCGCGAGCTACCCGATAAGAAGGGACGATACTTCGGTCTGTTCACCGTCTCCAATGTCATATTCCTGGCGCTGCTGCTCTTGCTGTGGTGGGTAATATGATTATGTCGGCAAACGATATCATCTGCCCTTAAGCATCAGCTTTTATTTGATACTCTGCTAAACCTGAACAATAAAGGCTCTCATTCGAACAGATTCGTTTCTGCTCTTCATGCAAGAATAAAGAAGCTCCCTAACAGCTGACTTTTATGCCAGATTATGTTACATTATCAGCGGTTCGAGTTCTCCAGACTCTTGCATGTTAGTATGTGACAGATTTTGTAGCCCACATTTTGTGAAAGGTGGCACTGATAGCAATCCGAAGCGAGAGCGAATTTTTCAAGTGTTCAGCACAGGGCAATCCATACAAACATCAGATCAGATGTCCTGGCATTCGAACAATTTTCCAGGCAAATATAGGAAACTCTGTTTTTAAAGTAAACGCAACTATTCAAAATAGTTACCAGTAAATAATTGAAGAAAAGCCCGCGAAATCAATGATCCAGGGCTTGATCACAGGAAGGAATGAAATCATGAGTTCACAACATAAAATCGGCATCATCGGTTTAGGTCACGTAGGTGCGCATGTTGCCAATAGTATTCTGCTTCAGGGCATCGCAGACGAATTATATCTGTGCGGCCTTCACGATCAGAAGGTCATATCTGAGGCTCAGGATTTGCACGATTCACTGAGCTTCGTACCATATAATACCCGCATCGTAAATTGCAGCAATCGTTACGAGGATCTCGCTGAGTGCGATATCATCATAAATAGTGCCGGCAACGTAGCTCTCTGCGCTACCAACAGAGACGGAGAGCTCTTCTCTACAACACAGTCAGCGGAAACATTTGCACAGAGAATCGTAGGCGCAGGCTTCAACGGAATACTGCTCAATGTCTCTAATCCATGCGATGTTGTCTGTACTGTAATCTGGCAGCTGACCGGATATGATCCGTCTAAGATTATCGGCACAGGCTGCGGTCTGGACTCAGCACGTCTGCGCTCTGAGATCTCCAAGGTCACAAATATAAGTCCTAAGTCTATTGACGCTTATATGATCGGTGAACATGGTTTCTCACAAATTGCCGCATGGAAATCAGCGACAATCGCAGGTAAGAAGCTCTCTGAGCTGGCAGAAGAATATCCGGAACAGTACGGATTCGACCATGCCGAGATAGAAGAAAAGGCTCGTAAGGGCGGATATGTAACATTTGCCGGCAAGGGATGCACAGAATATGCTGTTGCCAACTGCACGGCACGTATATGTGCGGCAATCTTCCATAATGAGCACGCTGTCCTGTCGGTTTCGACTCTTATGAATGGCTGCTACGGCGAAGAAGGCATATTCTCATCGCTTCCATGTGTCATCGGTGCAAATGGTGTCGAGCAGATCTACACTCTGGATCTGTCAGAAGAAGAACTGAAGGGATTCCACAACAGTTGTAATCATACCCGTGAAAGCGTACAAAAGCTGCAGCTAAGCTAAGCTGCAGCTTCTTTTTACGACTTGTAGAGCTGATTAACACAGATGATAAGCGGTAGCCTCAGAGCTTACTGCTACTTTCTTCTTGCTAAATGCAATTCCATATATCTGTATATCAGAAACGCCATTTGCCTTGAGATCAGCAGCATACTGTTTATCTAAAATCTGCTTTTTGGCTTTCTCTGCCAGCTGCTCCAGCTGATCTTCGTCCGCATTATCAGACGATTTGAATTCCATAATGATTCCAGGATGATTCTTAGAATACGGCTTCAGCTGTATATCAAATCGTCCCTCTCCAGATTCTCTGTTGGACGTTATCAGATAGCTGTCAGACATTATCGCCAGTAATCCCAGCATCATTCCATGATAGAAATTCTCTTGGGCAGTGTCGAAGCTGCTGGCCGACTGAAGTAGATATTGGCGCAGTGTGCTCTGAAGCAGCTCCTTATTGTTGGTTTTAAGTGCCATCTGAAAATTTCGAATAACTGACTGTGACATATTCCTGGACAAACCATCGATAATCTCATTTTTAAAGACGTTCTTGATCTCCTTATTAGGAATCATCAGATTACATAACGGATTATCCCCCAGTGTAGTTATAACATCCGTAATTTTCAGATAGCCTGTCATCATCAGAAAGCTGTAAATCGTATCCTCAGAGGATTCGATTTCCGGATAAATGATGTCTGTATCAATCATTGCCTGAACCTTATCATTCTGCAGAAGCTTCATCAAGGACTCCTGCATTTCCCGATCGCCATTTCTGATAATATCCAGGATCATGTCATTGCTGCTGGTACGCGACCAGAAAGCTTTAGGAATGCAATTATTGTTAAAATAGCTGATAACAGACCATGGGTTGTAGATTTCTGATTTGCCAAACAAATAGCCGTCATACCAGTCTCTGATTTCTGCAAATTTCTCGGTTCGGCCGTAATACTCCGACATCTCCTGCACTTCCCTGGTAGTGAAGCCAAAATACTCCGAGTATTTTTCATCCATAACCGTATTGACAATCAGATTATTGAGACCGCTGAACAGGCTCTCCTTGGCAACACGCAGGATTCCAGTTAACAGTCCAAATTCCAGTGCGGCATTATCCTTGAGCACTGCTGAGAACAGATTTCTCATAAAAGCAATGACTTCGTTGTAATAACCGCAGCTATATCCTTGCTGAATAGGAGTATCATATTCGTCGATAATGACCACTACACGAGTACCATAGGCATCTGCCAGAATATGAGAAAGCTGCCCCAGGGATGCCTGGCACTCCACTTCCGATATCTCAGCATTAAGCATTTTCCTGAAAAATTCCTTGTCAAACTCGTTAACGTGTTCACTCTCAAGGACATCCATGTGGCGTTTAAATTCATTACGAAGTGTCATCGACAGACTCTCATACATATCCTTCCAGGTATTCTGATGAGCGTCCTTAAATGACAGGAAAATCACTGGGTAATTGCCCTGATAGGATCTGTATACATCCCCACACGACCATATCGCACGGTCTAAAAAATACACAGATGTATCCTCATCTGTATTTTCAAAATAGGTCTTCACCATGTCCATCGTAAGGGTTTTGCCAAATCTGCGAGGGCGTGTAAATAATGTCACCTTGTTATGCTCATCTATAATATCTTTAATCATGAGGGTCTTATCCACATAATAGCATTCTGAGGAAACCTCTTTATACGAAGTAATCCCTACGGGACACGGCAATAGATTCGTCGTCTGCATGCGTCCAGTCTGTTTCTTCTCACGAAGCCCAACTGGTTTGGATGCATTAACTGGAATTTTCCAGAAGCCGCCTATTTTAACTGCGCCTTCTATTTCGCCGGTATTACATAATTGATTGATCCGCCTGGTTGATAATTTCCAACGTTCTGCAATTACTTTAGCACTAACCATTTCTGTAGACATAGCAAATCCTCCATTCGATGCATCCAGTCTATCATGCAGTCGGTAATTTAGCAATTTTATTTCCGATTTGTTTCCGCAAATTTCTTTTTTATTTCCGATTCGTTTCTTACTACATGAAGTTCTGAAATAGTTAATTACATTATTCTAAAAACATCGGCATTGCCGTATATGACGACCATGCCGATGTTTTTCATTCTCGTTAAAACATGTTGCAAAATTTTTCATTCACTGACTTATGTCAGCATATCTCAGATTCAGATTTGCTAGCGCTGCAACCAATATTTATCTAAAATCCGGAACCTCATATCCACCTTCGATCAGTTCGTTCATAGGTGAGTTGAATTCGATATACTGCTGGATCTTACCATCTCTGCATATAAACTCATGCACATAATGATCGCTGTGAGTTGCACATGCGCCATCGCACTCAACCAGGAATACATTAGGATCATCTGACTGGTAAACCTGCATATTAGTCCACTCCCAGCCATCATAAGACTCTGCATTTGATGCATCTAACATCTTCTGCATTTCCATGTTGTTGCATAATATCGGATTGAAAGGATTAGTTGTTCCACCGAAATCATATGCTACGCCCGTTGCGATGTCATCTGTATATGTAAGATACAGATACGGACTCAGACCCTGCATAAACATGCAGACAGCCTCATAATTCTTCTCTCTTAATTCAATCTGATCGTCAGGATATAATGCGATATTTTCCATACCCTCCGGGATCTCAAATGCATCCAGCCATGCCTGCTCATCCTCGGTTAATTCTGCAGGTTCTGCATTTTCAGACTCAGCACTCTCAGAGTCTTCGGATGCGCCGCCCTCAGATGCAGCATTCTCGCCACCTTCAGAATCGCCATCGCCTTCAGGGACATCGCCACCTGGCATCGGTACATCGAATCCCATTTCCAGGAGCTCCTGGCAAGGATTATTGAATTCAATATATTCCTTGATCAGACCATCTTCCATAGTGAATTTATGAAGATAATGATCTGTATGTGTACGTACAGCCTCGCCGTCCTCCATATATGTTCCATGTCCATCGCACTCAATCAGGAATACGTTAGGATCATCTGACTGGTAAACCTTAATATTTTCCCATGCCCAATCTGGGTAGCTCTCTGCATTAGATGCATCCAGCATTTTCTGGAATTCTATATCACTGTTGCGCATAGCATCCTCAGTCTGAGAAAAATCATATGCCACGCCAGTCACTACATCATCTGCATAAAGCAGATACAGGTATGGACTTAAGCCCTGCATAAACCTGCATACGGTCTCATAATTTTTCTCTCTGAGCTCTATCTGATCATCTGGATACAGCTCAACACCATCCATGCCATCTGGAATCTCATAAGCATCCCACCATGCTTGTTCTTCTGCTGTCATCTCCGCCGTGCTGATTGCAGCCTCCCCTTCAGCTGCAATTGCAGGAACAACCATACTTGCCATTACAATTGCTGACAGCATTACAGTAATCACCTTTTTCATAAATCACTCCTCCTATGTGATATTAATACTAATCTGACAAGATTGTACGAATTTGTGTACTTATCCTCAGACAGGGACATTATAACATAGGATATAAAGTTGGGTTTGTTCTTTATATAGAACATATTTATTTGTTGTAACTATTATCTGTCACTGAGCCATCATCTGAAGGCAGGCTATATTCAACGTCTGAGATAGTGATACTGCCATCTTCATTTCTTGAGAACTGGCTCAAGAAGTCATAAGCAGCCCAGCTGTTTCTTGCATATACTTCATGAGACTGATTGCCAGCAAGTGCAAATGCTGTATAGTATTTGCCGTCTGAGCTTGCAAACAGATTTACAGTCATGGTGCTGTCTGTAAATGTTGTATCTGTCACATTATAAGTCAGATCTCCAGAGATACCCCAGATAGGATCAGCCCATGCGCTCTGATCATCAAATGAGACATTATATTCCGTAACAATATCGTTAACATCGAACACATATGCCATTCTGTTAACGCATTTTGCATCCTGTGATGGCAATTCAGCCAGAGGTGATGTCTCACCGCCTACATAAAATACAGGCATTAATACATCTTCGTTGATGTCTTCAACAGCATTTCCGAAGCTGTCTGAACCTGGCTCCATTGTAGCATCCATTGGTGCAAGACCTGCAAAAACCTCCGGATACTGCTCGAACAGATCCCAGCTCTTGCAGCCGCCCATTGAGAATCCGGTTGCATAGATTCGGCTGCTGTCGATTGAATACTCCTCTTCCAGACATTCAATCAGATCAATAATCTCAGCTGCAGTGGTATTCGGATAATGAAGATCAACGCTGACTGTAATGAATCCATGTTCCTTACCAATTAATGGCCACTGTGTTGCCTGCGCTTCGTATAATGCTGTATTGCCGCCACCGTGGAATGCAAGTACAAGAGGAACATTGCCGTTCTCAATATCCAGGTCATCAGCATAGTATGTTACATAATTAATATCATGTGTTGCCTGGTCAGCAAATGTTACATTGTCAGCTGAGGTTTCTACTGTATAAGATTCTATCTTCTCTGTGATGCCTTCTGCTGCCCAATCATATACAGGTACAAGTATGCCTGCCTGTCTGCGATAAGCGCCGACAACATCATACTGACCAACAAAATCCTCTTCATCAGCTGTTACAACTGTACCGCATTTTTCTTCCAGTGCAGCATTCAGTTCGTCTGTACCGCCAACAGATACTACTGTCATGTCATTTGCCTCAATACCAGAAGCATCTGATGCACCAACCAGCGTTACGGCTGTTGCTGTACGGTCGAATTCCATTGTAACGCCATCGCCGTAAGTTACGGACTGTGTCACAGGCTTTACAAAATTAGCAGCTACAAAATCTGCGCCGCTGCCGATACCATATACATAAACTCTGCCTGTTGTTCCTGAGATTTTATGTTCCTCTTCCTGTGTAAAATAATTAACACTGATAGAGATACCGTCCTTAACATCGCTGGTTGAGCTGTCATCTACAAGTGCGATCAAATTACCATAAGCCTCAGCATCTGCATCTGACCATGTATCGCCTACAGGATTAATGAAGCAAATGGATGAGCCCTCCTGAGCTGCAAGCTCCGCTAATCCGCTTTCCATTGCATATGCCTTTGCAGAATCCTCATCGTATGCAGTATCTCCAAATACCACAAATACAGGTGCTGTGCATGTGACCGAAACGCCCAATGTCTCAGCTGCATTCGGTGTAGGATAAACAACAAGAACTTCATTCTCGCCTGCATTCATAGAAGTTACAACGCAGTCTGTTACTGATGAAGTCTCAGCCGCATCACCATCGATAGTTTCCTCTGCCTGTGCCACAGCCTCTGTCTGTTCTGCAGCAGCATCAGGAGTCTCAGCTCCGTATGCAGCGGAAGAAAATGCCATTGCAGCAGCCAGACATAAGGTTACATAAATTTTCATTTTTTTCATGTTACTCGTCCTTTCATTGTACTTTTTGTTTTATTTTATTTATTTTCCAAAATCAGGACAGAAGCATAAGCCTCATCTGAAATGCTGAAAATGTTTCATTTTCAAAATGATATCTGAAAACGAATTTTTCAGGAAATTTTCTGCAGTTATCATGTATACATTTTCCTGTATGATATTTATAATATATAAGACATCTGTATGGAATTTTTATAGTGCATCAACTGCAGAGGTTAATTCAGATGTTCATAAAAACGCTTAATGTGAGGTCAAGATCAATGAATTTCCCTATACGCATCTTATCAGAAACCAGGAATTCTGGCATTCGCGCAGACATTTACCACTTTGAAGATACAATATCGCGTATTTATTCAGAAAATATATTGTTATGTCACTTAAAAGGCAGTTTAAAGATCACCGTCAGCGGCAGCACATTCGCAGCAGCGACATGTTCACTACTATTTGTACCCAATGGCGCAATTTTTCAAGGTAGTTTTCAGTAAACCCGTTTCTTTCTTTTGTTACAATTA
>CAVARE010000060.1:0-24781 GCA_963591145.1 Anaerotignum sp.
TGAAATTTATTTGAAATTTCAGGGATGGTTTATACTGTTCAATTATCAATGTTCTGTACTGTCTCGCGACAGCTTGCATATAATATCACCTTACCAAGGGTTTGTCAACAAGTTTTTTATTTCTTTTTTACTTTTTGTTTTTCAGCGTTTCTCATTCATTCTATACGCCGCAGACCCTCAGTATTGGTTTTATCAATGTGCATCGCCTCTTTCGCATCGGCTGAATATTTATATCACATGCCCTCAGCTTTTTCCAGTGGATAAGTTATTTTTTTCTCCACAATTTGTTTTATTTTATCAACATATCCACAAAAGTCCCGTCAGTGTCAATGCAGGCAGACGAGCTTGCTCGGATGTCTGCATTGACACTGGACGGGCTAACCTATATGAGCAAGTAGGACGATAGTCCGAATTGCGAATATAGGTGGATTGCGGGAGCACGCAGTGCGCAGTAATCCCACTTTTGTAGATTGCAAAAAAGGGACTCCTCCAGTATATGGAGGACATCCCTTTATGACTTTTTTATCAAATGTTCAGTTTAAATCTGTGCCTGCATTTTCCACTTTTCTATTTCTTCCGGAGTACCATGAACGTAGTGTTTGCCGCCCACTAATGTAAGTGAGCCTTTATCATAATCGATACCACTCGTTGCATAATCATACTCTTCTGCTACTCTGTCCTTCTCCACCCTTGGATTAGGACTCGGAATTGCAGAAAGTAAGCTTCTGGTATATGGATGAAGCGGATTAGAGAAAATTTCTTCTGTTGTTCCTGTTTCAAGCATTCTGCCTAAATGAAGAACGCCTATTCTGTCTGAAATATATTTAACCATAGAAAGATCGTGGGCGATGAACAGATATGCCGCACCTGTTTCTTCCTGAATGTCCTTCATAAGATTAACGACCTGCGCCTGAATTGATACGTCAAGTGCAGATATACACTCATCAGCTATGATAAGATCCGGATTCATGATGAGAGCTCTGGCTATGCCGACTCGCTGTCTCTGACCTCCTGAAAACTGATAAGGATATCTGTCATAATGCTCGGCTGCAAGTCCAACCTTGGCGAGAATAGCGTCTATATGTGCCTTTCTCTCCTCCTTTGTGCTATACATGTGATGAATATCGAGTCCTTCACCAATAATATCGCCGATTTTCTTTCTAGGATTCAGCGATGCCATGGGATCCTGGAATATCATCTGCATTTTCGTTCTCAACAGATTTTTAGCATCCTTATCCATTTTGCCGGATATATCTGTTCCCTTGAAGGTAATCTTACCAGCGGTAGGGTCATACAGACGAATGATTCCTCGTCCTATGGTTGTTTTTCCCGAACCAGACTCTCCTACAAGGCCGTATGTTTCCCCCGGATATATCTCGAAGCTTACATCATCTACTGCCTTTACTACAAATGAGCCTGATTTGAAATACTGTTTCATATGCTCGACCTTTAAGATCGGGTCTGTATTATAATTTGCCGGCATCTGCATTTGCCTCCTTTAACATTCGTGCAATACGCTTCTGTAATTCAACCGGCATCTCTACCTTAGGTGCTCTAGGGTCAAGAAGCCATGTCGCTGCGTAGTGTGTGTCAGAAACCTTGAACATCGGTGGTTCCGCAATTGAATCGATCTTCAAGGCATACTGATTTCTAGGTGCAAAAGCATCACCCCTTACTTCGTGAAGAAGGTTCGGTGGTGAACCAGGGATAGTATACAGACGTGAATCATCCGTATCCAGATCCGGCATAGCAGAAAGGAGTCCCCACGTATATGGGTGCTTTGGATCATAGAAGATCTCTTCTATGTTGCCAACTTCTACTATTTTGCCTGCATACATTACATTTACATAATCTGCAACCTTAGCAACAACGCCCAAGTCATGCGTAATATATATAACGGATATTCCATATGTTTCCTGAAGCTTCTTGATAAGCTCTAGGATTTTAGCCTGAATCGTAACATCAAGTGCTGTCGTAGGCTCATCGCAGATCAAGAGATCCGGATTACATGAAATAGCTATAGCTATAACTATTCTCTGTCTCATGCCGCCTGAAAGCTGATGAGGATACTGCTTCATACGTTTGGCAGGCTCTGTAATTCCTACCTCGCCCAGCAGCTTAACCGCACGTTCCGCAGCTTCCTGCCTTGATAGCCCCAAATGCATGATCATGCCTTCCATCAGCTGTTTGCCTATCGTCATGGTAGGGTCAAGTGATGTCATAGGATCCTGGAATATCATGGCGATCTTTCGACCATTGATATTTTTTCTGATCCATTTCTTAGGCTGCTTAAGAATATCTATTTCTTTGGTTGTACCGTCATTTTCCTTATATCTGAAAATTATCTCACCGCTGTTTATTACTGCATTTCCTGCCAGGATACCCATAGCAGTCTTCATTACAACTGATTTGCCAGAGCCTGACTCGCCTACTACTGCGACGGTCTCTCCTCGTTCCAAATCAATATTAACTCCTCTGATCGCATGAACCGGTCCCGCAGAAGTAGTGAAGGTAATGTCAAGATTTTTTATTTCAAGTATTTTATCTGCCATTTTCATACACCCCCTTACATATCTTCGATACGTGGAGCCAGTGCTTCACGAAGTCCATCGCCTACGAAGTTAAATGCCAGCATCAGGAATGCCAGAACCAGTATAGGCGGCAAAATCTGATATGGCAGCGTTGTAATATTGTTGAATCCGTCCTCAATAAGAGAACCAACTGAACACTGCGGAAGCATAATACCTACACCAACAAAGCTCAAGAAGGCTTCTGTAAAAATGGCTGTAGGAATAGAGAACATCATCTGTGTGATGATTGGTCCAATGGTATTAGGAAGAACATCCTTGAAAATAATTCTTCCGTTGCCTGCGCCCAGAGTGCGGCTGGCCATAATATATTCCATGCCTCGTATCTTGAACATCTCTGCTCGTGCAATCTTACTCATACCGATCCACTCGGTAAGAAGTAATGCCACGATAACGAGTCCTATACCTTTAGTCATGAATGTCGCCAACACGCCTACGATAACCAATCGAGGTATCGAGTTGGCGATTTCGACAATTCTCTGCATGATATTGTCCGTAATACCTCCGAAGAATCCGGATATTAATCCATAGCTCATACCGATTATCATGTCTATAAATATCGTGACAAATGCTATAAGAAGAGATACTCTGGCGCCATACCATACACGGGTCCACAAGTCACGGCCTAATGAATCTGTGCCAAATATGAATGTATAATCGGCAAAGTCATCGTCGTAATCCTCACCTGTAAATAATTTATGCAGCCAAGGAATGTGCGGCGACATACTTTTCGCTACAACTTCCTTACCTGTCTCTTCATCATAATACGAAACTATATCACTGTATCCGTAGCTGTTGAAGCTCGGACCAATCAGTGCAAGTATTATTATAAGCACGATTATAACAAGGCCGATAACCGCCCTTGCGTTCTTAAAGAATCGTGTTGCAACTCCTTTCCAGAATCCCTGTGAAGCGAAGTTTCTGTCAGTATTAATGTCCATGTTGACATCAAGAACAAAATCCTCCGCTGTAGGAGTATATGCATTTTCCGCATTTAATTCAGCCTGCGAAACACTGTTCACTGTGTTTTTCTTGCTCATGCCTGTGCTGATGCCTCCCCTTGTGCTTTAGATTTCTCCTGATCTTTATCTTTTCTGGAACTGCCTCTCGGTCTGGAAAGTCTTATTCTAGGATCCAACAGACCATATATGATATCAAGTATAAGCATGATACCAATATACAGTGCAGAATATAAAATGCCGAGTGCCAGAACATAGTTATAATCGATACCTTCGCCTGTGATAGCATCAACCATCAGCTTACCTATACCGTTAATTCCGTAAATCTTCTCCACAACCAGTGCACCTGTGAGAAGGTCTACGATCAATGGTGCTATTACAGTAACGATAGGTATCAATGCATTTCTTAATATATGCTTAGTAACAAGCTTGGTTCCGTACATACCCTTTGATTCTGCCAGCAACACATAATCACTGTCCATAACCTCGATCATTTCATTTCTGGTAAATCTGGCTACCGTACTCATCGAAAAGAGCGACAGAGATAATGCCGGCATAATCGACGAAATAAAGAACTTTCTTGTACTAAAATAGAATGGGAATATCGTAATCTTGTATGCAAAGAAATATTGCAGGAATATCATAAATACATACGACGGAATACATACGCCTATGATTGATAAAACCGTACAGAATACGTCCCAGAATTTGCCTCGATTTAATGCTGCCGCTATGCCAAGTATAAGTCCTATCAATACGCCGAAACAGATCGCTATACCACCGATCTTAAAAGAATTGGCCATAGCGGTAGGCAGAACGGTTGATATTGGTGCTCCGTTATAAAGAGATGAGCCCTTACCAAAGCTTCCCGTTTCTATTATATCCTTTAAATAATTGCCGAACTGTACGAGGATAGGATCATCTAATCCCATCTCAGCACGTTTGGCTGCTATTGCTTCATCGGTCATACGTTCAGACGGAAATGGATTGCCCGGCATGATACGAACAAGCAAAAACAGCAAAAATGTTATTATAAACAGCGTGACAATAGCCATTACGACTCGCTTGATTATGTACTTGGCCATGTTTTCTCCCTAATGTTTTCTAAAATACATTTATCAGAGCGGCTGTTTAAGCCGCTCTGACACATTAAATAAATACAATAATTCAGTAAAGCTGATTAGTTTGTATATGTAGCATTCTTATAAACTCTGTTAAGTGCTACAGGATGGAATTCAACTCCCTCAAGACCATCTGCGATCAGATTTGAGTTAGCCTTGGTATATAATGGAGCGATAACTGCTTCCTGCATAACAAGAGTTTCTGCATCGTACAGTGCTGCCCAACGAGCATCATAATCTGATACATATGCACCTGATGTGCAGTCAGCGATCAGCTGATCGTATTCAGCATTGCTCCAGAAACCATAGTTGTTAGCATTGTCTGTGATCCACATTCCTAAGTATGTCATAGGATCTGCATAGTCTGGTCCCCAACGTGTAAGGGCGATGCAATAATCATCATTCTGCATCTTCTCAAGACGTTCTGCCTTAGTCATAGCCTGAAGGTCAATTGTGATTCCAGGAAGAGCTGATTCAACCTGCTCCTTGATTGCCTGAGCAACCTTAGCAACTTCATCGCCTTCGTTGTTACCATAGATTACTGTGAACTGGAATGTATCTGTTCCTAATTCTTCCTTAGCTGTCTCGAAGTATGCCTGAGCCTTCTCTACATCATATGAGCAGTATTCAGAGAACATTGTCTGATCAGCTGAGAAGTCCTCACCTGTTGTTGAGCTTGCAGCAAACTGTGGAGGAACAGCTGTATATGTAGCGATTGATCCGTCCATTACATAGTTATCAACCAGAGACTCTCTGTCGATAGCATTTGTAATAGCAAGTCTTAAGTTAACATTTGCAAGAGAACCGTCACTTGAATTGTTAGCTGTCTGGCTGAATGAAAGATACCACATGTATCCTGCACCTGTAACTTCAAGATTTGAAGCTAATGATTCATCAGCCTGAACTGCTGCTACCTGATCACCGCTTACAACTGCAATGTCGAGATTGCCGCTCTTGAATCCTGTAAGAGCCTGGTCAGAAGCACCAACTACCTGATATGTGATAGAATCAAGGCTGACTCTGTCTGCATCGTAGTAGTCAGGATTCTTAACTACTGTAAGGCTTGCTGCACCTGGGATATAGTCATCAAGGATGAATGCACCATTGCTCAGGTATGTTGAAGGGCTGGTTCCGTATTCACCATCGCCGCAGCTCTCATAGAAAGCCTGGTTGATTGGGTAGAATGCAGGGAAATACATAAGTGATGGGAAGAATGATACAGGAACTTCAAGTTCTACCTGCAGAGTCTTATCATCAATAGCTGTAACTCCAAGTGTCTCAACGTCTGCTTCACCGCTCATGATAGCATCAGCGTTCTTAACAGCACCAACAGATGAACCATACATGTAGTTGTACTCTACATTAGCTGTCATAGCTAACTGCCATGCATAAACAAAGTCGTTAGCTGTAACAGGCTCACCATTTGACCAATTAGCATCTTCTCTAAGATGGAATGTGTATGTCAGACCATCTTCTGATACATCCCATGATTCAGCGATAGCAGGAACTGCTGCGCCGTCTGCATCCATCTGTGTCAGACCATCGATGCAGTCTGCGATAACTTCAAATGAATCGCCGTCTGTAGCAAGGTTAGTATCAAGTGACATTACGTTGCTGGCTAACATTACATAAATGTCGCCGCCCTGGTCTGCAGATACTGATACAGCGCCAAACAGTGTTGCCACCATGGCAGCTGACAGAAGTGCAGCCATCATTTTCTTGAATTTCTTCATAATTTCCTCCTACTTAATTGTTAGTTTATCTGATAGCACGCCGTAGCAACGGTATCCTAAAAAATAATCAGAAAAAAATTTACCACAACACCATGATAAAGTCAATTGGTTGCATATGAGAATAATTGGTTTTTATTATACATAAAATTCTTGTATACAATCGCTCGTCATAATGTCAGATTTATCGTTCGTCAGACAATAAATGCTCTGGCAAAGTGTTTTGGGAGCAATGGCAAATCTCCTATTACGAAAAAAAATCGGAGCTGGCGTGCCTTAAGACACATCAGCCCCGTTGCTTTTGCGTAATGCTATCACATGTGTATGTGAATTACAATCATTTTATTTTGCTTTTGTATCACAATACATGCATCTGTACTCGCCCTTACTTCTGTCGGTAAGCACAAATACGTGCTCGATCTCCTGCTCTATCGTCGTGATGCAGCGAGGGTTCTTGCACTTAATGATATTTACCAGTTTATCAGGAAGTTCTATCTTTCTTTTCTCCTTACATACTTCATTTTCAATAATATTGACTGTAGCGTCAGGGCTGATAAAACTGATAATATCAAGATTAATATCTATGTCAGAGTCAATCTTAATTATATCCTTCCTGCCCATTTTGACACTCGGTGCATTCTTAATGATCGCAACCTGACAATCAAGCTTATCAAGGCCCAACATATTATAAAGCTTCATGGCATTGCCAGCTGTAATATGATCTATAACTATGCCTGTTTTTATAGAATCAATCTTCACTTCTTACTCCTTCCCGCCATATCAAGACTTATGTGCAAATTCTTAATCAACCTTTATATTAAGAAGCTTCATTATAAGTGCCATCCTCATAAGCTTGCCATAATATGTCTGTCTGAAGTAGCAGGCTCTCGGATCATCATCGACTGCAACCGAAATCTCATTGACACGAGGCAGCGGATGCATAACAATCATATCCTCGCGGGCAGCTTTCATCTTCTCTGTTGTGAGAATGTAGCTGTCCTTAAGTCTTAAATAATCCTCTTCATTGAAGAAACGTTCTTTCTGAACTCTGGTCATATATAAGATATCAAGATCTCCTATCACATCATCCAGAGAGGTACTCTGAACGTACGGTATGCCCTTATCCTTGATATATTCCTGCTTAACAAAGCTAGGGAGCTTCAACTCCTCCGGCGAGATCAATACAAACTTAATATTCTCATATCTGGACATGGCTTCTATGAGGGAATGAACTGTTCTGCCAAATTTAAGATCACCGCACAGGCCGATCGTGAGATTATTGAATCTTCCCTTCTCATGATGAATCGTAAGAAGGTCAGCCAATGTCTGTGTCGGATGATAGTGTCCACCATCGCCTGCATTTATAATAGGAACCCTTGCATGCTTAGCTGCAACTATAGGAGCACCCTCCTTAGGATGTCTCATGGCAATAATGTCAGCATAGCCGCTTACAATAGCGATGGTATCTGCAACGCTCTCTCCCTTGGCTGCCGATGAAGATGATGCCTCCGAAAATCCCAGAACCTCGCCGCCTAATGACAGCATGGCAGATTCGAAGCTGAGTCTGGTTCTGGTAGACGGCTCATAAAATAATGTGGCCAGGATCTTATGCTTGCAGACCTCCTGATATTTCTCAGGATTTTCAAGGATATCATCTGCCACAGCGATAAGCTCATCAATCTCTTCAACTGTGAAGTCCAGTATGTTAATGAGATTTCTCATTTGTTTCCTCCTATCCAGCTTTCATCAGATGGATTATTTCTAAATGCAATGAGTCTGTCTACATCCTCTGGTTTGATATAATTTTCTTCAGCTGCTGTCTGTGCAATTACATCAAAATCTGTAAGGCTGATATTTTTAACATTTGCCTCTGCAAGACGCTCAAGACCCTTCTTCATTCCATATGTGAAAATGCTTACAACACCTAATACTTCTGCACCTGCCGCACGAAGAACATTAACTACTTCTATTACGCTTCCGCCTGTCGATATAAGATCCTCGACAACAACGACCTTCTGACCTGGCTCTAGCTTACCCTCAATCTGGTTCTGACGGCCGTGATCCTTGGCTCCAGAACGAACATATCCCATAGGCATATCAAGAATATGAGCTGTAATGGCTGCATGCGCGATGCCTGCTGTAGATGTGCCCATGAGAACCTCTGCCTCAGGGTAATTAGCCTTGATGGTCTCGGCTAATGCATTTTCAACATGGGTACGAACCACCGGTGCTGTAAGCGTAAGTCTGTTATCGCAATAAACAGGGCTCTTGATTCCGCTGGCCCATGTAAATGGTTCATCCGGGCGGAAGAAAACTGCCTTAATCGACAGAAGATCCTGTGCTATCTGTTTTTTAATATCCATATATGGCCTCCTCGCATAATATTGATTACTGATATAAAATTTCTGTGGCTACGCGCCATAAACCTCGGCGTGCATCAACAAACAAATTCATTAACGCATCTGTTGTATGCTGCAACAGGATCCTTGGCTCCTGTGATCGAACGTCCCACTACGATATAGTCTGAACCCAGTTCCTTAGCTCTGGCCGGTGTTGCGACTCTGACCTGATCGCCTACAGCGTCGTCTGCAAATCTTACACCCGGCGTTACCGTAAGGAAGGAATCGCCGCATACCTTATGAACCGTGCCTGCTTCAAGAGGTGAGCATACAACTCCGTCCAGGCCTGAGTTTCTGGCATTTAATGCATAATGTGAAACTACATCTGCAATCGGTGCATTTATCAGCAGCTCCCTCTGCATGCGTTCCTCACTGGTAGATGTAAGCTGGGTTACGGCTATAAGAAGAGGTCTGCTGCCATCCGGGCGGGTAAGACCCTTGACTGCAGCTTCCATCATTGCGGCTGTTCCTGCTGCATGAAGGTTACACATGTCCACATCGAGCCTCGAAAGAACCGCCATGGCCTTGCCCACAGTATTTGGAATATCATGCAGCTTAAGATCCAGGAAAATCTTATGACCTCTGGCCTTAATGTCTCTGACGATCTGTGGTCCCTCTGCATAAAACAGCTCCATTCCGATCTTGACAAATGGTTTTCTGTCTGTAAACTGGCTCAAAAATTCCATCGTCTGCTTAGCAGAATCAAAATCGCATGCAATTATCACGTCCTTGCCCATTAGTGTGTTCCTCCTATTATATCGCTAAGTTTTTCTATCTTGTATCTCTCCATTGCTGCAGGCAGCTCATTTACAATGTCTCTGCAAATGTATGGATTAACCAGATTAGCAGCACCAATCTGTACAGCTGACGCCCCTGCCAGCATCATTTCTATCACGTCCTCGGCGGATGAAACACCGCCCATTCCAATGATTGGGATCTGTACCGCTTCATATACCTGATAAACCATCCTAAGTGCCAGTGGGAATATGGCAGGGCCTGAAAAACCTCCCATTTTGTTGGCAACTACAGGCTTCCTGGTTTTAAGATTGATCCTCATTCCGAGCACTGTATTAATCAAGCTGATGCCATCTGCACCGGCGTCCTCACATGCCTTGGCAATCGATGTTATATCTGTTACGTTTGGCGTAAGCTTAATATATACAGGCTTAGTAGTTACTGCCTTAACCGCCTTCGTAACCGCTGCTGCCATCTCAGGAGATGTGCCGAAGCTCATGCCACCGCCATGTACATTAGGGCAGCTGATATTTACCTCAAATAAGCCTATCTGATCGCTGCTGTCTAATCTGCTGCAGGTCGTGGCATATTCATCAATGGAAAATCCACTGACATTTGCAATTACCTTCTTATTGAAATACGTCTTCATCCTAGGAAGCTGAGTCTTAATAACCTCATCGACTCCCGGATTCTGAAGGCCCACAGAATTGATCATTCCGGCTGTACACTCAGCAATCCTTGGTGTAGGGTTACCAAACCGCGGCTCTAAAGTCGTTCCCTTGAAAGAAAATGTTCCGAGACAGTTTATATCATAAAGAGCTGCATATTCCTCACCGAATCCAAATGTTCCGCTGGCTGGGATGACTGGATTATCAAGCTCCCATCCGGACAGGGTCACTCTTGTATCTACCATATGATTTCCTCCCTTTCCAGCACAGGACCGTCCTTGCAGATCCTCTTGTTGCCTGTAAGCGTCTTACAGCTGCAGCCCATGCAGCCGCCAAATCCGCAGCCCATACGCTCCTCGAAGCTTAACTGTCCACTGGTCCGAGCTGCTGCATTAACAGCCCTAAACATAGGCATCGGGCCGCAGGTATAAAAATATGTATAATCAATCTCTGGCATGGCATCAGTTACAAATCCCCGACCCCCATATGAGCCGTCGGCCGTCATAATCTTAACATCGGCTCCGAGAGATCTAAATTCGTCCTCGAAGAATATCTCTTCCTTAGTATTAAAGCCCAATACAACTGTCACCTGCCTGCCTGCGGCAATAAGCTCCTTACACAGCCAATACATTGGAGGAACTCCTACGCCGCCGCCGATCAGCAGCGGTTTCTGGCCACTCTTGGTCAAGTCGTATCCGTTTCCAAGACCTGTGAGAATATCAAGCTCTGTTCCTGCTGCCATCTGTGACAGGTCTTCTGTTCCATGGCCGACTACCTTATATATCATGGTAAAATCCGTATCCGTCCTGTCGCATACGGATATAGGTCTTCTTAAAAATCTTCCGGTCAGCTTCACATTTACGAACTGACCTGGTTTCGTGATCTCAGAAGTATCGCCGGCGAGAACCATCTTATATACATCCCTGGCGATGCGATCGTTGCTCATCACAGTAAATATTGTTTGTTTCATGTTTGTCCTAACCTTTTATTAACATATATTGCTGCACAGCGAGGTTCATGGCACGCAGCAACCAATCTCTATTTTTTGTCATATTTACCTAGTCAAGCTAGTCTTTTGACGCGTATGCAACCTTCCCATCGCATACGGTGAGCAGACATCTGCCCTTCACCTTCCAGCCCTCAAATGGCGTCGCTCTGCCCATGGACAAGAAGTCATCGGGATTGATTACATACTCTGTATCAGTCTCAAATATAGTAAAGTCATTACCGGTATCTATACTGAATCTCTTCTTAGGATTGTCGATCATAAGCTGCATCAGTCGCTCGAGAGTGATGACTCCAGGCAGAATCAGATAGGTATAGAGAAGTGCAAATGCACTCTCAAGCCCAACGACTCCCATGCTGCTGCCTGCCAGACCCTTGCTCTTCTCCTCGGCACTATGCGGTGCATGGTCTGTGGCGATCATGTCGATGGTTCCATCCTTAATGCCCTCTATAAGTGCTGCCTTATCATCAGCGCCTCGCAGCGGCGGGTTCATCTTGAACCGGCCCAGCTCCTGTATGTCATCCTCACACATAAGAAGGTAATGAGGTCCTGTCTCGCAGGTAACATTTATGCCGCGGGATTTAGCCTTCCTTATTATATCGACGCTTTCCTTAGTTGATATATGGCATACATGATAGCCGCAGCCTGTCTCTGCCGCCAGTTCAACGTCTCTTGCTATCTGCTCATACTCGCTGGCAGAGCATATTCCCTTATGGCCATGCTCTGCAGCATATCGGCCGTCATGGATATATCCACCCTTCAGCAGGTCATTCACCTCGCAATGCGCCGTTATCAATTTGCCTAATGAAGCTGCCTTCATCATGGCTGCCTTCATCATATCGGCTGACTGCACACCCTTACCGTCGTCAGAAAAGGCACAGACATGAGATGCCAGCTGGTCCATATCAGATAGCTCCTCGCCCTTCTCGCCCTTAGTAATCGAAGCATACGGAAGCACCCGCACATTTGCATCACGATCGATTATATCCTGCTGCACCTTAAGATGCTCCAGCGTATCCGGTACCGGATTAAGGTTAGGCATGGTGCAGACCGCAGTATAGCCGCCCCTGGCCGCCGCCATGGTTCCAGTGGCTATAGTCTCTTTATATGAAAATCCCGGCTCCCGTAAATGTACATGTACATCTGCGAGACCGGGTAAAATCAAACAATTATCAATAATTTCATCTGCTTCGCTAAGATTATCTGTAAATACTAATTCTGCATCCTTAACTATCGCGTTACAGATGATAAATCGTCCGTCCTTATATATTTTGGCATTTCTATATGCTCTCAACATATTATGTTATTCCTCTGAACAATTATTTGCGTTGTCACATTTGTCCAATGATACCACAAGCCATTTTTATATTCAAACCCTTGCAGAAATAAACTATATAAAACTTATTATGCTATCCCGTGCATCTTAATTACTCAACTGGCTGAAGAAAACTACTTTTCACAAGTAATTTCTTATCATTGCGGTGAAATATCAGATAATTATAACAAAAGAGCCCCACTATAAAGGTATAATTACCTCGTCAGTGTGACTCTTCCTGCAGTCAATAATTTTACGAATACGCAAGACTACCTGTTAATTGGTATAATCATTATCAAGAGCGTCTAAAATATATTGCATGCTACGCCGGCGCCAGCTACAAGCGCCGCTGATGCTGCCAATGTCCATAGCTTGGTTTTCAATTTCTTAACTGCATATTCATTATTACTCATAACTGCCACCTTCCTTCACGTTATTTATTCAGTACCTGGTAAATTTCTTTGGTTAGCTTTAGCTAACTATTTAATAGCACAGTCCCATTCCATTGTCAATAATGCATGTTGCATGAAAGTTAGTTTTCGCTAACTCTTAATTAACAACTGGCATATTTATATCATCATTTGCTGCATTCTCCCTACCTGCACGGCTTCGCAGCCTCACCAGTTCTCTCATGTAATAATAAAATTGCAGTTTCTGGTCATAATAAAGGAGCCGTCCTACGCTATGTAAGACAGCTCCTTATGTTTATCATATGTTCTTCATCGGCTTCATCATCTGAAATCCAGAATCTGAGATCAAAAATCTGAGATTGCCTAAGATTAATCTCACGAATCTGCTGATGCATCTGTATTTTGATTATTCCGCCGCCGATGCAGGTGCTTCTGCAGGCTTCTCATGATTCCATAAGCCTCTGAAGTCAGCATCCATGATACAGCCTGTTACGCAGACTTCCTCACATTTGCCGCAATGCTGGCACTTGCTGTAGTCAATCCGGGCCAGGTTGTTTTCAACAACGATGGCCTCAGCCGGACAGTTCTTAACGCACTTCTGACAGCCGATACAGCCATGTGAGCATTCCTTTCTCGTGACAGCACCCTTGTCATGATTGTTACATGTAACCATGGTACGGATAGTATCAACCTCGAGAGAGATAACCTTATTAGGGCAAGTCTTGGCACACAATCCGCAGCCTACACACTTTCTAGGATCGATATTGGCAATGCCTTTCTCAATGCAGATAGCACCCTGAGGACATACAGCTGCACAGTCTCCGAATCCGAGACATCCGTAGGTACATGAGCCCTTGCCACCGAAGAACAGCTTGGCAGCCTTACAGCTTGAGATGCCCTGATAATCCATCTTGTCAGCAGTATAATCACAATTGCCGCGGCAGTGGATTACTGCAACCTGCTCGATTACCTCCTCTGCCTCAACGCCTAATATGTCTGCGACCTTCTTAGCTACGCCGTCACTTCCTGGCACACACAGGTTAGTCTTCTTAACCTCACCTGATGCCAGAGCTGCCGCATATCCGTCGCATCCGGCAAATCCGCAGGCACCGCAGTTAGCACCCGGCAGACACTCCCTTATCTTCTGCGCTGTCTCGTCTACAGGAACAGCCATTATCTTAGAAGCAATCGCCAGAATAATGGCACATATGAGACCGATAACTGCAACTGATACAATTGCTATAATAATTGCATTCATATGGGTCCCTCCTTAACTAAACAAGTTCTCAACGACACCGTTGAAACCAAAGAATGACAGTGACAGAATGGCTGCAGCAACCAGTGTGATCGGAAGTCCCTTGAATGACTTAGGAGGCTCGCTTGAATCCATCTGACCTCTTACGCCAGAGAACAGAACCATAGCCAGGAAGAAACCAAGACCGGAACCCAGGGCATTTACGATTGACTCGATAAATGTATATGAGCTGTCGATATTGGCAATTGTAACACCCAGTACTGCACAGTTTGTTGTGATCAGCGGAAGGAATACTCCCAGAGCGTTGTACAGTGACTTCATGTATTTCTTGAGGATGATCTCAACCAACTGAACCAGCGCTGCGATAACCAGAATGAATACAACCGTCTGCAGGTATTCCATGCCATTTGGAACCAGCAGATACATCTGAATCGGCCAGGTTACTGCAGTAGCCAGCATCATAACGAAGATAACGGCGATACTCATACCTGTTGCGTTCTTAAGCTCCTTAGATACACCCAGGAACGGGCAGATACCGAGGAACTGACGCAATGTATAGTTATTAACGGTGATACCGCTCAGTAAGATAACGACAAGAATCTTAAAAGACATTATTTATCGCCTCCTTCCTTAGTATCGCAGCCGCCCTCGCAGCCTAATTTGCCGCAGGTTGCAGCGCCAGGACATCCCTCGCAGCCAAACTCAGTCTTCTTGATAGCCTTGCCTTTAGAAATCTTATTAACAAGAGCAATAAGGCAGGCAAATACGAAGAATCCGCCTGGAGCCATGGTCATAATTGAAATGTTATTGTCCACAAGTACAGGAATCTCCATGCCAAACCATGTGCCGCTTCCGAGGATCTCTCTGATAGAAGCCATAACAAGCAGAGCCAGCGTAAAGCCGATGCCCATGCCGACAGCATCGAGGAATGATGCAAATGGTTTGTTTTTATTGGCAAACATCTCGGCTCTTCCCAGGATGATACAGTTAACAACAATCAGCGACAGGTATATGCCCAGCGCCTCATACAAGCTGTACGCGTATGCCTCCATGAAAAGCTCAATGATTGTAACGAAACCTGCTATAAGTGTGATATAACAAGGGATTCTTACCTTATCAGGAATGATATTTCTCAGAAGTGAGATAACAACATTTGAACAGATAAGAACAAATGTAAATGCTATGCCCATACCGATAGCATTCGATGCCTGTGTAGTTACAGCCAGTGTAGGACAGGTTCCCAGTACAAGTACCAGTACAGGATTTTCTTTAATAATACCCTTAGTGAGTATCGATAATTTTGATTCTTTCACTTTATTCTACCCCCGTTACCATATTAAATGCTGTAAATGCATCTGCTATCGCTCCAAGGTATGCCTTAGAAGAAATCGTCGCACCACTTATGGCCTCAACACCCTCAAGGCTTGAATCCTTGCCTACGAACTGACTTCTGAACGGTTCATCAGCAGTCTTAGATCCCATACCCTTAGTCTCACTGTGAGACAAGGTCTTAACTGCTATGATGCAGCCTTCATTGTCAATGCCGCAGATCAGTGACATCTCGCCGCCGTATCCTGTTGCACTGAGCATGAATACGTAGCCAACATCATTTGCCGTTTTATAGACCTCTGTTACTGTATCAGGAAGTCCGTCTATTTCTACTAATTCAAATCCAGTTGCGTCTGGAATGATCTCTGCTCTTGCTGCCTCTGCTCTCTCGGCTGCACCCTGAGCGATAACATCCGCTGTCAGGCTATTAGTTACAGCCAGCGCTGCAGAGATAACAATACATATAACCGTAAGGACAACAACCGGCATTACAAAATCTTTCTTAACTGAAGTCGAAGCTTTCATGCCTTAGTACCTCCTACAGGTTTGGTGATTCTGATTCTGTTAATGTAAGGAGTAAGGATGTTCATTAACAGGATTGAGAATGATACTCCTTCCGGGTAGCTGCCGTATACTCTGATGATAACGGTAAGGATGCCTGCGCCTAAGCCGAAGATAATCTTACCTATTGTAGTATATGGTGTAGTTACATAATCTGTTGCCATGAAGATAGCACCCAGCATGAGTCCGCCAGACATAATCTGGTAAACAGGCTCCTGTCCCAGTGCCAGCGTGAACAGAAATACCGTTGCGATATAGATTACCGGTGTATGCCATGTGATAACCTTTCTGACAACCAGATAGATGCCGCCTAACAAGAGTGCCAGCACGCAGGTCTCACCAAGGCATCCGCCTCTCTGACCCAGGAACATCTGCAGAAGGCTAGGAAGCTGATCTGTTGATCCGGATGAGATAAGAGCCAGCGGTGTAGCAGTAGATACTGCATCCGGGAATACCCATGTAGTCATGGATGTTGAAAATGCCAAGAACATAACGATACGGGCTGTGATGGCCGGATTGGCAAAGTTCTTACCGATGCCGCCGAACAGCTGCTTAATTCCTATGATGGCTACGATACATCCGAAGATGGCCTGCCAGATAGGAATATTTACGGGCAAATTATATGCCAGCAATATACCTGTTACCACAGCTGACAGATCGCCAACTGTAATCGGCTTATGCATGAGCTTCTCCCAGATGTACTCACAGAGCACACAGGATGCCACGCATACTGCTACAACAGCCAGTGCTGTAAATCCAAAATTAATAATTGCTGCAATAAGAGCCGGCATAAGGGCAATTATTACATCCAACATAACACGCTGAGTTGAAGTCTTAGAGCGTATATGTGGTGAAGAAGAAACTGTTAAATTACTCATTTATTCTCCTCCTTCGCTTTTTTAGCATTCTGATAGTCCCTCAGCATAGCCTTGGACAGCTTCATTACCTGAACCAGTGGTCTCTTAGCAGGGCAGCCAAACGCGCAGCATCCGCATTCCATGCAGAGTCCGACCTTCTCCTTTTCCAGAACCTCAGGTCTCTTAAGTTCATATGCTCTCTCAATCTCGAGAGGAGCCAGTCTCATAGGGCAGTGCGCAACGCAATTGCCGCATCTGATACATGTGGTAGGTTCTGGAAGAATAGCATCCTTCTTATTAAATGCCAGTGTGGCATTGGTTCCCTTAAGTACAGGAACCTCTGTATCAGGAACCGCGATACCCATCATAGGTCCGCCATATAAGATCTTCGCCGGGTCTTCCTTGAAGCCGCCGCAGAATTCGAATAAATATTTGATTGGAGTTCCAATAGGAGCTATTACATTCTGTGGATTAGCTACCGCAGAGCCGTCTACTGTAACGCATTTCTCAACCAGCGGCATACCTGTGCTGATATATCTGTAGAGTGCTGCAAGAGATGTACAGTTCATAACTATGCATCCAGCATCTGCAGGGAGCTTGCCCTCAGGTACTTCTCTGCCGGTGATATTGTAGATTAATACTTTCTCACCGCCCTGTGGGTAGATAGCAGGAAGAGACTGTACTCTGAAGCCCTGTTTGCCGCTTATAAGAGCGCTTATCTTGTCAATGCATTCCTGCTTATTATTCTCAATTCCAAATACAACCTCAGGAATTCCTATGTACTGCTTAACTAACTCAGCACCTTTTACTACGAGCTCTGCGTCATCGATCATTGTTCTGGTATCTGATGTGATATACGGCTCGCATTCAGCACCATTTACCAGCAGATAATCGATCTTAACATCATCCTTAACAGAGAGCTTAACTGAAGCCGGGAATCCGGCGCCGCCTAAGCCGACGAGTCCGCTCGCCCTTACAGCAGCGATCAGCTCTTCCTTGGATGATACCGATACAGGCTTAACATCTTCACTAACGGTCTGCTGTCCGTCTGTCTCAATAATAATCGCTGTTCCCTTCTGGCCTGATGAAAGAAGAACCTCATCGATCTTCTTAACCTTGCCAGATACGCCTGAATGTATAGGCGCAGAAACAAATCCACCTGCTTCGGCAATCATCTGACCAACCTTAACCTCATCGTTAACCTTAACGATTGGTTTGGCCGGTGCACCTATGTGCATAGACATAGGGATAACTACCTGAGGTGGAACAGGGATTCTTACTGCAGGACAGGCCGCTGTGTTTTTCCAGTGGGGTGTTCTAACACCATGCAGTCTTTTCACCTTTTCATCTCCTTAAAAATAGACGCAAACAAAAATGTTTGTTCCCGCCCTTGGATTAATAATAACTACGGCAACTACTAAGAGTTACCAATCTTCGCCATCTACTATGATACTCGTCGACAAGATTTTTTCAATAATTGTTTACAAAAAATATATAAAATTTTTGTTCTATTTTAAGTGCACTAATTTCCTGGAGAGCATAAAGATGCCGCAGCATCCGTTTTATTACAAAACGCAAATGCTGCGGCTGAATACTGATCAGTGGCAATCATACGTGCCGTGAACCACGGCGTGACGCCTCCTGTTTATATTATCTAAGTGCAGACTGTTTAATACGCTGCATGGCCTTAGACATGGCCGGGATGGACAGAATGATCAGTGTTATGATAGCTTCTGCGCCGATATAGATCAGGTTGTAAACCGCCGAATAGGCTGCCGAATTCCAGCCTGCCCAGGCATAGCTTCCAAAAAATACCCAACCACTGAGAAATGAGAAGAAGAACCGTCCTCCACATGCTGCCAAATAGCCGAGGCGAAGGCCGTTTTTCTTATTTGCAAAAAATCCAGAAATTCCGAAGGCGCCGAAGGCGAGGATGTAATCCAAAATAGCCTGCACCGGTGTCAATACGTATGGATCAATAATGAACTGCAGTATACCATAGGCAACGCCGGCTGATATGCCTACCGCAGGACCGAAGAAATATCCTGGCAGCATGGCGAACAGCATGGAGCAGAGGGTGATGGCGCCACCGGTCGGGAAAGAGAACAGCTTGACCATGGATGTGACAGTTGCCAGTGCAATGCACATGGCACAGTAAACGAGAATCTTAACTTTTTTTGACATAAAAAAACCTCCTTTAGTTGGAGGCGCAGAATTGTAACAGCGGATATTAATCTGATTTTCCACTGTCATGCTTCCCTACGCAGGCATTAACCTGATCAGGTGAGAAGGGTCGGCTCCGAAAAGCCATCTCAGCATATGCGCCCCTAGCAATCAGGCTTTATTATAGTCTTGATACGGACAATGTCAAGATGGGATATTTGCCATATGCTTTTATCCATATCTGGCTGACCCCCAGTTTGACACCCAAATTATATAGAACTGATGGTTTTTCACTGCATCTGACAGCATCAGATAAAAAGATTGAATGTTAAGAAAACGTTGATATATCAAGCACTTGAAGTAAAAAAATAACACGTGATAACACGTGTTAAATTCTTAATGCGGATAACAGGAGTTGAACCTGCATGAGTGTTACCTCACATGGACCTGAACCATGCGCGTCTGCCTATTCCGCCATATCCGCCTATTTATTGTTTAAAATGCTTTAGTAAAGCATTCAAAAACCGTTGATTTTAAAGGAAAATCACGCAATTTTTAATTTATTCCGCTTTAAAATGCAACGGCCTTTTTTTCTCATAAGTGATATACATTGATATACTTTCTGATATACAAATTGATATACTACACAATCCTGATTTTGCTCATTTCCTCATACTTCGTATTCGGCATTACATGTGCATATAAGTCCATTGTCATTTTAAGGCTACTATGTCCTAACAGTGTCCGTAACGTGTGGGGCTGCATGCCCTGCTCGATACACCTAGTTGCAAACGTGTCCCTGAAGGCATGAGCTGAAAACCATTCCATGTGATACCCTTCGAGATTGATCTGCTTGATGATATGACCTATACAGACATTGACAGTGTTGTAATTTGATGTCTTGCCCTTGGCA
Organism: Anaerotignum sp.; assembly: GCA_963591145.1. Taxonomy (GTDB): domain Bacteria; phylum Bacillota; class Clostridia; order Lachnospirales; family Lachnospiraceae; genus RGIG5612. The sequence goes on from CAVARE010000060.1 coordinate 20,010, forward strand.
TTAAGAAAAATCCTCTTATCAAACGGCATCGCATAAAGCATCATGTTTCTTTTTTCCTGTGCCTTCAGAATCGCGGCTACAGATTCCGTTATGGGAATCATCCTTGTGCTGCTTGCTGTCTTGGTGCTGTCAGAAACTTCGAACCCTTTTCCGGATGTTCTTGCTATCGTTTTGTCAATCCTGATTTCTCTCTTTACGAAATCAACATCATTCCATGTCAAGGCAAGGGCTTCACTGATTCTTACACCCGTCTCCAGCAAAAACCTGAACAGATGATAATAATTTGAATCTTCAGCGTATCTTAAAAATGCCCCTGTTTCTTCCTGTGTTAATGCCCTGTGATTCGTCTCCGATGCCTTTGGGCTTTCATCCTTCAGCATCTTCACCCCTTCACACGGATTAAATGAAATGATCCTGTCAACTACGGCTGTCTGCAGTACCTGCCTTAACAGCTTCGTGCAACGGTTAACAAGCTTTGCACTCTTTCCTTCCTTCAACAATCTGTTCTGGAATTCTATAGCATCTGCTTTCTGAATACACGAGATCTTTCTGTTTCCTAACAGCTCATCAATGTACCCCCATTGCTTCGAATAGTACCACAATGTTGAATCCTTTACTGTCTTTTTCTGTTCTTCCAGCCATACGGAATTATAATAATTTCTTAGCGTGACTTTTTGTTTATCAAGGTGCAGGGAATTCTTTAAGAGTTCCTTTTTTTCTTCCTTCTTCTCTTCACATTCTTTTACGGAATTTCCATACACGGCATATCTTCTATTGTTAACCGTGAACTGCAGTTTTAACATCTGCCTGTTTTCAATATATGTGAAGCCACCAGGTAAGCGTTTCGGTGCTTTCTTCATGTTTCTGTTTCTCCCTTCCATTCATCCAGGACGGAAAACAGACATAACATATTGTCGGCTTGTGTATTCTACAACCACGTTGCTTTATTGTCAATTATTATTATTTAGAATACTTTATTTTAATTCAAAGTTATGTCTGTCTATTCAAAATACACGTTTGTATTTTTTATCATCCTGTGATAGCATATCAGTGTCGGTATATGTGGCGCATGAGGTATTTTTTGGTGCTTTTCTCATGCGCTACTTTTATGTTTAGTCAAAACACCAACCCAACTCGCAGCCCATTTCTAATAATTGCTTTATCGTCTGTGGATCAATATATTTTTCCAGTGGGCTTTTAATAATCCTTAACCCCTTACGCATATCCGGAAAATCTATAAAGTCAAAATATGTCGATTCTTGATCCGTCGGTGTTTCCGTTGCGTTTTGGTGTATAATCCACATCGCCCTTCTTCTACATCTGTTTGGAATTATCAGATAATCCACACATCCAAAATCCTCTAACAGCTCTTTTTTGATCTTTTCTCTTTTTTCTTTTGTCATTTTATTATTGCCTCTCTGTACTCTGAATGCTTGCTGATGCCTTCAGCCACCATCTTACTAGATTCCTTTATCGTCTCCAGATGATCCGATACTTCATGCTGCAGATATTTCTCTGCAGCACTGTGGCCTGGATTCTCGCTGATGCCTTTGGCCATCCTCTTATGATTTAACTGTCTTTCTTCCAGGATTTCCACTTGTCACTATATTTGTAAATATTCTTTTTCCTGTGTGGTTTTCCACTCACTACAAGTTCAATAAATCCATGATTTCTTAAGACCTTCATGTACCTCTGAAAATTTTTATTGCATGTCCCTGTAAATAATTCATACTTTTTTACATCATTCCAACTAAGATAAAACAGATCATCTCTCTGAAGTTCTTCTACACCAGGGTAATCCTTGGACGGCTTTCTTTTTCCGTAATATTGAGCCTTGCATATGACGTACAAATATTTCTGTGTAGAATTTAAATCTTTAAAAGCATCGCTCATCAACATTGATTCGTAAACCTGTACAAATGTATCCGGCTGCTTTTTCCCATGAATTCCATTGAACGGATGTCCTAAGGCTTCAAAGGGTTTTGGGCTGTATTGCTTCTTCTTCGTTCTACTCATTCCGGTGTCACCTCCTAATCTCTGAAGCCGTCCAGAATTTTCCACAATAAAAGCAACCCTGTATCCTGATAAGTAAGCTACTTATGTTATTCATACGGTGCTTTTTCCTTTCTTCACTGGTTTGTCTTTGTTCCTCTGACATTATCAATATAACTATCTATAATGTGTCGGTCTGCCAATACTCTTTTTCCTACATGCACTGTTGCACCTATCTCATCCATGAGCTTACGGGTATTATTGATACCAACCCTAATATATTCTGATGTTTCCTTAATGGTTAGTAATCTGCTAATGTTATTATTTTTCATCTTGTGATTCCTTTCATAAATTTCATATGTAGTTGCAACAAATCCGATAAAATTGTATTCAATTTGCTTAAGCTATCTTAATGATAGCATTGTCAAATTCCTTGTCCATCATGAAACCATCAAGTGTTGGTTTTTACAAATTGTTTTACAAACTTCTTTAAAGTGTGTTAATATGGCTTAAAGTAAAACTTTATTTACCGACTTTGTAAAATATTTGATTTTACATAATGTCATTTACTGAAAATAGGATAAGAACGTATGAAAAACTATGAGTGCATTAACACAATAGCTCAAAGGCTATATGATACAATCGTTGAAAAGTATGGCACTATTAGAGCTGGTGAGCATTTTCTACATATTTCAAGACAACAGCTATATAATTACTTCAATGGAACCACGCGACTAACTGATGAAATTCTTAAAGATTTTGCGCAACTTCTGAAAGTTCCTTATGAATACCTCGCAGGGAAAACGGATATAAATTCAATGTCAGAATTTGAACAGCGTAAAGATGAACTCGAAAACAAGCGCAATGAATTATTCACATCAGCCATTACTCAAATATTAGCATTTGGAAATACCGAATATTGCTATGCACTTTGGTGTTATAAAGGCACGTTGACACAATACCAAAACGATTTAGCAACAATAAAGCCTTTCTTATCATCTGATGTCAAAACATATGCGGACGAATTCAATAACGAAGATGTTAATGTTAATGAAAATTTAACCCTCTTAATAGAACTTTCTGGCATTGATTTTACACATGATAATGAGCTGATTGAAAAATTAAATAAGACCATTGGCGGGCAAATATCTATGTACCAAAAATTAATATACGGTGGTGCTTCTTCCTATAATGCTCCCGTTTATATGACAGAGAATGATTTTTTCAAACTTACTGCTACGCTTCAAAGTCAACTTCAATCTACCTGCAGTTTATGGTTAGAACATGAAGCCTTTCGTGATAATTCAGACATCCGTATTTTAAATGACGGTGTAACTTACTATTCTTAATCAGTTAATGCAGATATTTTTCTGCAACCGCTGCGCCCTGGATCCGCTGATGCCTTCATAAATAACAAGGCCGTTTTTTCATTTTTGGTACATTTTTGATGCATTTTTAGTCAAAATAGGGCAATAAACAACCCTGTTTTTTTGTAAGCGCTATAATGGAAGATATACCCCTTACCCCCCCTTTTATAAAAAAGTCTCGCGCAGAAATTTGTGCAGTACGGCGGCTGGATGTCCCCACGGGGAGGGCATGGGGAGTACCCCCCCTATACGGGCTGAAGGCTTGCCAAATTACGCCTGAAGGCGGTATCTATCCCGTTAGTCTCTCCAACAACAATTATTCATTTTGAACTGCATTGTGTCTTGCTGTCTGCAGCTACGTTTGCTGCATTGACTGACTGATGTCTTATAGCTTTCTTAATCTTCCATAGCATCTATGTTAATCCATATTTTTCTTTTTTCTGTTGTTCGTCTGATTTTCGTAAACAGTAGCTGCAAGTGTTCTCCAGGTATGACTTTAAATAATACACGGTATTTTATTGACGGTGGTGCAATTTGATTACTGTTTTGATAAAGTAACCGGGGCTTTCTAGTCTGACAGTGTGGTAACAGATCCATAGCCTGTTTATGCTGCATCGTTCTAATTGTTCTATAAATCTTGTATCCGTAATTTTCCCATAGGGCGGTAGTAATTTCTATGCATATTATTTTTTTCATGCCCCCTCTTTTTCTATATGTCTTGCATAACAAATAAACTTGGTATCTTAGACCCGTTGACGGCTGATGAAGAACTGTGCCCTGGATCCGCGCCGATGCCTTTGGCCACCATCTTACTAGATTCCTTTATCGTCTCCAGATGATTCAATACTCCATGATGCTGATTTTCCTGCAGCACTATGCCCTGGATCCGCGCCGGTGCCTTTGGCCTTCCTCTTCTTTCGGTATGGTATGGTATAGTTATATATATGTATGGCTTTATTACCATACGTGAAGCACATTATTTTTAAAAGTAGTATGGTTTTATTGCCATACTATGCGGCTTTAAAAATCATGTATGTATGGTTTTATTACTATACGTACATGAGGTTATAAAACCATACGGGAAATGAATTTATATATTTTTCTACGTGCCCTGCACGACAAATAAACTTGGTATCTTCAACCTGTTGACAGCTGATGCAGATCTGTGCCCTGGATCCGCACTGATGTCTCTGGCCATCCTCTTATGAGATACGATGATCCGATACTTCATGATGCTGATCTTCCTGCAGCACTGCGCCCTGGATCCGCGCTGATGCCTTCAGCCACCATCTTACTAGATTCCTTTATCGTCTCCAGATGATCCAATACTCCATGATGCTGATCTTCCTGCAGCACTATGCCCTGGATCCGCGCCGATGCCTTTGGCCACCATCTTACTAGATTCCTTTATCG
>CAVARE010000061.1:0-6138 GCA_963591145.1 Anaerotignum sp.
ATCCGCTTTACTGATAAGATATGAATCTATCAGATAGTCTGTATAATTCTTAATTGTCTTATCGCTGATCTTCTTATCCTTAACACTTTTGAATGTCCGCACAAGCTTATTGGGGTTCGTATAGCTTCCTATCGCAGAAGCAAGAACATCTACCAATTCATCCAGCTCTGCTTTGTTTCGTACATTGTGGCGTTCAACAATGTCTGAGATATAAACCTTTTGAAACAGTGAGTTAAGATATTCAGCCTTATCCCCGGGTTCTTCCATTGTCAAGATGAGCGGAAGACCACCATAAACAAGATAGTCATCCCACGCTTCGTCCTGGGAGCCCCGGTACACAGACACATATTCGGAAAAGCTCAAGGGATATACGCGAATCTCGTCTCCCCGTCCACGGAACTGAGTAATCACATCGGACGAGAGAAATTTAGAATTGCTGCCCGTCACATACACATCCGCATTGCGAATATGCAGCAGACTATTGAGAACATCTTCAAACTCGCCCAGATATTGAACCTCATCAAGAATGATATAATAATCTTCTTTATCCTTAATGCTTTCCTTTATGAACTTTAAGATGACATCCGGATCACGCAGCTCTTTATTGCTACGGTCGTCGAGTGCTATTTCAATGATATGATCCTCGGCAACACCGCTGTCTAACAGATGATCATGAAAAAGATGAAACAGCAGATATGATTTTCCGCATCTTCTTACGCCCGTCACTACCTTTATCAGTCCATTTTTCTTTTTCCGAATCAATTTATCCAGATAAACATCACGTTTGATTTCCATAGTGCATCTCCTATTCCGAAAATCGGTGCAGTTGCACCTTATGTCGGAATATATTCTACCCAATATTCAGTGTAATTGTCAATAGAAGGCGGCTTTTTTATTCCGAAAACAGGTGCAGATGCATCATATCTCGGAAAAGAAGTCTTTCAACGAGAGTATTCCATGCGGAACAAAGTTACATAAGCTTCGGGAGCATTTCCGCGTCGCTCTGCGTCGTTTCAGTCTACACCGCGCTTAGCATCGGAAGCAAAAATCGAACCCGATTCGAACTCCCGGTAAAATCTCAAAACTGCAGCAGACTCACGCTGACCTTTTTTCTTAGTTCTAAAATTATGGATACCCAGTTTTTACCATCATCCGATACTAAACGTCAGAAAGTATACCTTCTCAATCCCCACATTCTTCAATGTCCTGGCGCATTCTGACAGCGTCGCTCCCGAGGTATAGATATCATCTATCAACAAAACGCTGTTATAATCGCAGTATTCCAGGACTTTTTCATTCACCGCAAATGCATTTTTCAGATTATCCTGTCGCTGCTCATTTCCCAGCTTCTTCTGAGCTATGGTCTGCTTGTCTCTTCTAAGCAGCCGCGTATCCAGCCTGTAATCTGTGCCATCGGTCTTCAAAAAATTCACAAGCTTTCTTGCCAAAACCTCCGCCTGATTATAGCCTCTCTCGATTTCCCGCTTCTTATGAACCGGAACTGGCACGATCACATCAGGGTTCCAGTAAGAGATAACATCTGCCAGCCTTCTGGCCGCCTCGTAAGCCAGCACATCCGCATTATCCCGCTTGTTAGAATACTTGAGCCCGTATATGATCTTCTTGGACACGTCATCATGGATCAGAAGCGAGATGCCCTGATCGAAATGCCTTATCTTCGATGAGCAGTCAGGGCAGTATTCCGCCGCGTCATCCTCCAGAGGGCGCGAGCACTTCATGCAGCGCGCACCCGATACGATATTCAATTTCTTATAGCATGATGGGCAAATATACGGATTACAGTTATCTGTATTACATTGAATGATAGTTCTCTCGGCATTGATGATCTGGTCGCATACTGGACATTTTCTCGGATACAACAGCTGGAGTATGATATTAGTATAATAATTCAGATTTCTTGGTATTAATGTCATGATATTATTTTCAGAACGCAATATGGCAGCATGACAGAGACTATTGACCGCATAACGCCGTGCCTGGACGGCGCAGCTCACTGGTTAGAAGTCGTCCGCTGTGCATGCAGCGCTTTCGCAGCCGAGCCTGACTTCAATAGCTGCATGCCGGAGCTCGCAGCGCGATATTCGTTTAGATAATCTGCGTCAAATGATAATCTCCCTCACTCGATCCTTCAACCCTGTATATCGCTCCTGCTCTCTGGTATTTTCTATCATTCGCTCAACCACAGCACTGTTTCCCACAATGACGACGCACTTTTTCGCACGGGTCACGGCCGTATACAGGATATTTCTGTTCATCAGAATCTGCGGACCTGACAGCAGCGGCAGGATTACCGCCGGATACTCGCTTCCCTGGGATTTATGAACCGTCGTCGCATACGCCAGCGTAAGTTCCTCCAGCTGCTCGTAACCGTAGATAACGTATTTGCCGTCGTCAAATATCACCTCAAGCATTTGCCGGTGCTCATTAATCTGACTGATGATGCCGATGTCACCATTAAATACGCCCGTTCCCTTGTCATAAGCAAATCCAGTGGCAGTCCTCATCTCCCACTCGAGGTCATAGTTATTCTTGATATGCATAACCTTATCGCCCTCGCGGAAGATCATACTGCCCACCGCCAGCTCCTTCTTGCCGGCTGCGGCCGGATTCAGGCTGGTCTGCAGGAATTTATTGAGTGCTATGACTCCCAGATTGCCATTTTTCATAGGAGACAGCACCTGGATCTCTCTAATGTCTGTATTTACATATTTAGGGAGCTTATCTCGCACCAGAGTCAGCACCGCACTGGCCACCGCCTGGGGCGTCTCTCTCTTAAGGAAGATAAAATCCTTGCTGCTGCTTCTTAATGTGATCGGCTCTCCGTTGTTAATCTTGTGGGCATTTACAACGATCTCACTCTCTTCAGCCTGCCTGAAGATCTTAACCAGCTTAACAGTATTAAACCGTCCGCTGTCTATCAGATCCTTCAGCACATTTCCGGCGCCTACGCTAGGAAGCTGATCCACGTCGCCCACCAGAATGAGCCTCGTGCCCGGTGCGATGGCTCTAAGAAGCGCATTCATCAGGAAAATATCAACCATAGACATTTCGTCCACGATGATTACATCCGCCTCTAACGGGCAATCTTCATTGCGGTTAAACCTCGCGCCCGCCGATGTATCATCCAGCTTCGTTGATAATTCCAACATACGATGAATCGTCTTGGCTTCATATCCCGTGGCTTCGGTCATTCGCTTGGCCGCGCGCCCTGTCGGAGCAGCGAGAAGAATCTCCCTCTTATCATCCTCGAAATATTTAATAAGTGCGTTAATAGTAGTGGTCTTACCTGTTCCCGGGCCACCGGTGATGATCAGGATTCCGGAATTAACCGCCGCCCTTATAGCCTGTCTCTGAAGGTCGTCCAGCTTAATCCCTGTGCTGGCCTCCACCTCATTAATCCTTGCCTCGAACCGGCTGTCGTCTATATCGGTCTTAAGATTCAGATCCACCATCATCCTGGCGATGCCCAGTTCCGTATAGTAGTTCTGGGAATAATATATCTGGCGGTACTCGTCCTGGCTACCATCAGCCTGTTCACATACAGGCACTCGCACCTGCAGATCATCGCCATAGAATTCCAGATTGGCACCATCCTGAGGGACTGACTGTGCCGCAGAATTTAACGCTGCATTACCTGCAGAATCATCCGCTGAGCGGCTCACTGAATATCCCTCAGAATGACCCACCGAATTGCCTGCAGAATTGTCCACTGTATTACCCGCTGTATTAGCCGCTGAATTATCTGCAGACCCACTCTCCATACTTCTCGTTGAAGAACTATTACCCTGCTTCGGCATTTTCACAGATTTGATTATAACCCTGCTGTCTATCGCCAGATCCATCAGGCAGCGTTCCAGATCCTGATCCTCTATCTCACATACTTCATCCATCGTCGCAGGCTGCAATGTGGACAGAACCTTGTGCTTCAAGATATCATCTGGCAGATAGGTATGTCCCTGATCCAGGGCATGCTGTAATTCATATATCATGCATGCCTTGATCCTAAAATCGCTGCCAGGATTGATTCCTGCCTTGAAGGCGATCTCGTCAGCCTTCTTAAATCCCATGCCATTGACTTCATCCGCCAGCTGGTACGGATTATCTCTGATGATCGTATAAATATCCTGGCCGTATTGACCGTAGAGTTTCACCGCCAGCGCATTAGAGATGCCATAATCGCCCATGAAGATCATGGCATTACGCATGTCCTTCTTCTCTTCCTGAGACGATGCGATCTCCAGCGCCTTCTTCCTGGTTATTCCCTTTATCTCCGCCAGACGTTCCGGCTCCTCATCCAGGATTCTCAGCGTATCCGCGCCGAATCTGGCGATGATTCTCTTAGCCGTAACAGCGCCTATGCCCTTAATGGCGCCGCTTCCCAGGTATCTCTCTATAGAATCAATATCATCAGGGATTATGTTTCTGGCTGACTGGGCCTTGAATTGCTCGCCATATTTAGGATGGTATGCAAATTCGCCGGAAAATTCCATGAATTCTCCGGCGCTAATCTCCTGAAAACTACCGACGCATACGTAAGTATCGTCATTGTTTTCTACACTTAAAACTGTATAACCATTTTCACGATTTCTAAATATTACTTTCTCTACACAGCCCTTTAATGTATCCAATGTAAGTCCCTTTATATTTTCGGAAGTTCCATGCTCCAGCTGCCCACCTATAAGCAGCTTTAAGATAATGTCTTGTCTCCGCTCAGGTATTCAATAAACATTCCTGTACCGATGGCTACGCACAGCATAGGATCCTCAGCTGTGATAGCATTGATGCCTATCTTATCCTCGATGATCTGCTCCAGACCCCTCAGGAGACATCCTCCGCCAGTCATAACGATGCCTCTGTCTGCAATATCGGCTGCCAGCTCAGGTGGGGTCTTCTCTAATACTTCGTGAATAGCCTCAACTATCTGCGAAACAGATTCTCTCAAGGCCTCTTCCGTCTCTGTAGAAGTGATCGTTACCCTTCTCGGAAGTCCGGACACGAGATTACGTCCGCGCACATCCATGCTCATCTCCTCACCCTGGGGATAGCATGTTCCTATCTGAATCTTAATCTCCTCGGCGGTTCTCTCACCGATGAGAAGATTATGCTTCTTTCTCATATATCTTACGATAGCCTCATCGAAGTCATCGCCTGCGATCTTAACAGATGTGCTGGCAACTACGCCGCCCAATGATATAACAGCGATATCCGTTGTGCCGCCGCCTATGTCGACTATCATGTTGCCGCATGGCTTAGTAATATCTACACCGGCTCCGATAGCAGCCGCGATAGGCTCCTCAATAACTGCGACCTCTCTGGCACCTGCCTGGTATGCCGCATCCTCAACAGCCTTCTTCTCAACCTCTGTTACGCGGCTAGGTACGCATACACTGATTCTAGGCTTTCTGAAGGTTCTCTTACCGATAGCCTTCTGGATAAAGTGCTTCAGCATCTTCTCTGTAACTGTATAATCAGAGATAACGCCCTGTCTCAACGGCCTGATAGCCACGATATTGCCCGGGGTTCTGCCGATCATCAGTCTGGCCTCCTCGCCGATGGCCTTGATCTTCTTCGTATCTCTGTCAAATGCAACAACTGAAGGCTCCTTCAGCACTACACCCTTGCCTGTAATATATACTAAAACACTGGCAGTTCCTAAATCAACTCCAATATCAGTGCTTGCCATGTGCCAACTCCTTTCTCTTCTCTGCCACTCATCTACCATCATCCAAATCGTCCACACAAACAGACGATTTATTATATATCGCAGGCTGTATTTTTTCAATCATTCGAGAAAATACTTTTCACTGCTTCAGTGCATCTGCATCTACTGCACATTCAGGATTAATGAATCCTTGTGATTAAAAAACATAAATGTGCCGGGACGGCGCAGCACCCTGCCTAAAAGCCAACTGCTGCGTGCTTGCAGCACTCTCGCAGCTGAGCCTGACTTCGCATTCCGAGCTGTCGCTCTACATGCTCATGCAGGCTAGCCCGTCCAATGGCTGCACAGTTGCACGAGCGAGCTCGGACAACTGCACAGCCGCTGTCCGGGACTTTTATAGCACATCAGCGAAGGCGTTTTCGAGCAGGGGCTGCACGCCGAGGTTCACGGCACAT
>CAVARE010000062.1:0-9973 GCA_963591145.1 Anaerotignum sp.
TGCTTTCGTCTCCTGCAGCTCAGAAAGATCTCTTTTTCGAGTATTATTCAAATTATATTATACTCACGACTGCGAACGATGTCAACTTGAATCGTCAGACTATTGCGTGAGTTTATGTTTTTTTTCAAATATCAATCTGCAATTTTATGTATGCGACTTTCATAACAAATCAGCGAAGGCGTTTTCGAGCAGGGGCTGCACGCCGAGGTTCACGGCACATAGCAGTTAAACTCATCTCGTGCTCGGGACGGCGCGTTCTGCCTTCACGTCAATATCTGTCAAACAAATCGCAATTGTTATCGGTGACTAACCTTACAGGTATATGGTAAAATCACTGAACTAATAAAACATTTGCTTCTCAAAGATTTACAGGGACTGGTATTCTGACATGGAGGATCTCCATTTTCTTCAGTATATTTCAGCCCGGCGGGGCTTGCATGATTCAACATTAAGGAGGAAATTATCATGAACAACTTAACAAAACTTGGATTATTTGCAGGCGGAGTTTTATTCGGCACAGCCGGAATTAAGATCCTTTCAAGCAAAGATGCCAAAAAAGCGTATACACATGCAACAGCTGCGGTTCTGCGCGGCAAGGATTGCGTTATGAAAACGTATACAACAGCTAAAGAAAACTGCAACGACATTCTTGCTGACGCCAAAGCTATCAACGAAGAACGTGCTCATAAGGAAATCATTGAGGACGAATCTGATTCAGCCTGTGATTGCGAAGCAGAATAATCTATCATGAAATGTGTTATCCTACATGAGTCAAAGGGAAGAATCCGTATTCATGCAGCATTAAAGCATATGACATTTGCCCAGGCCGATAAATTGCAATATTATTTATTGTCCCTGGGCTTTGTTACGGATGCTAAGGTCTATGAAAGGACCTGTGATGCTGTCATAAATTATAGCGGAGACAGGCAAGATGTCATATCAGCCTTGGCAAGGTTTTCAATGGAGCATACTAAAGTTGCTGTTCCCGATCACACAGGCAGGGAGCTAAATGCTGAATTTGAAGACAGGCTTATAACAACCATTATTAAGTATTTTACCAAAAAACTGATCTTCCCATTCTGGCTCAGAACCGCAATAAATATTATTAAGAGCATTCGTTATATAAGCAAGGGCATTAATAGTCTGCTTCATGGCAGGTTAGATGTGGCTGTGCTGGATGCAACATCCATCTCGGTTTCAATGCTGAGAGCGGACTTCTCGACCGCCGGCTCTATCATGTTCCTGCTTACGATAGGCGATATCTTAGAAGAGTGGACTCATAAAAAATCTGTCGACGATCTGGCCAGAACCATGTCACTTAATATCGAGAAGGCCTGGATCAGGACAGCAGACGGTCAGGAAGTCCTGGTGCCGCTCAACAAGATAGGTATCGGCGACCTAGTTATCGTAAGAACCGGCTGCATGATTCCGCTGGATGGCAAGGTCGCAGAAGGCGAAGCCATGGTAAATCAATCTTCCATGACCGGCGAGTCTATCCCAGTCCACAAGTCCGTAGGAAGCTACGTCTATGCAGGCACCGCTGTTGAAGAGGGTGAATGCATTGTTCGTGTAGAGAAGGAATTCGGAAGCGGCCGATATGACAGAATCATTACCATGATTGAGGAATCAGAGAAGCTGAAGTCAGACGTGGAAAATAAAGCCGCATCCATAGCGGACGGACTGGTTCCATACAGTCTGGGAGGCACGGTACTTACCTACCTGCTCACACGCAATGTGACCAAGGCATTATCCGTACTTATGGTTGATTTCTCTTGTGCGCTCAAGCTTGTTATGCCAATTACGATGCTCTCCGCCATGAAGGAAGCCGGACAGCATGGCATGACCGTTAAGGGCGGCAAATTCCTGGAAACAGTTGCTGACGCTGACACGATTATATTTGATAAAACAGGAACGCTGACATATGCTCAGCCTAAGGTTGTATCCGTTGTGCCATTTGGCGGCAGAAATGAAGATGATATGCTGCGTATTGCTGCCTGCCTGGAGGAGCATTATCCTCATTCTATGGCAAATGCCGTGGTAGAGGAAGCCCGACTCAGAGGCCTGGACCATGAAGAGATGCATTCGAAGGTTGAATATGTTGTGGCTCATGGCATATCAAGTGAAGTAAATGGTGAGAAGGTTGTGATCGGAAGCTACCATTTCACCTTCCAGGATGAAGGATGTGTCCTTCCGGATGGTGAGCAGGAACGTTTTGATGCACTTCCTAATGAATATTCTCACCTGTATATGGCAATCGGTGGTATAATCTCCGCGGTCATCTGCATAGATGATCCATTACGTGAGGAAGCAGCCGATGTTATAAGACAGCTTAAGGAGCTGGGCATAAGTAAGGTCGTAATGATGACAGGCGACTCTGAACGAATGGCCCGTTCCGTAGCCGGACGTGTTAAAGTCGATGAATATCATGCCGAGGTGCTTCCTGAGGATAAGGCAGCATTTGTACAGGCTGAGCATGAGAAAGGCCGCAAGGTTATCATGATCGGCGACGGAGTTAATGACTCCCTTGCGTTATCTGAGGCAGATGTAGGAATCGCCATCAATGATGGTGCTGCTATCGCAAGAGAGATCGCCGACATAACAATCTCAGCAGATGACCTGTATTCACTGGTTATCATGAGACGCTTAAGTCTTGTATTGATGCAGAGGATCAAGTCCAGCTACTACCGCATTATAGGATTTAATTTCTCGCTTATAGTGCTCGGTGTGCTGGGTGTATTTACACCAGCCGTATCAGCATTGCTCCATAATACATCTACAGTATTATTCAGCATGTACGGCATGACCAATCTGCTGCCAGAGAGTGATGATGAAAAATAAACTCGAAGGCGTTTTCGAACAGTGGTTGCACGCCGAGGTTCACGGCACATGACATATCTAAGCTTGCGCTCGTGCGATGGCGACGCAGCCACTGTATCAGAGTTCTAAGGGGAGGACACTAGATAATGAATGTTTCTGATTCTGAAAGCCATAATAAAGCGGCCGAAGGCCGCTTTATTTTAGTATGTACTGCATTACTGTGGGGATTGGCTGGCTTATGTGTCAAGTCGATAACATGGAGTGCGCTGTCGATCATTGCCGTGCGCAGCATTATTTCGCTTATTATGCTCCTATGTATCAAGAGAAGCTTCAAGCTTAAATTCTCCAAGACCAATATTCTGGGAGCTATCATGATGAGCGCAACCGGAATCTTATACGTAGCCGCGATTAAGCTTACAACTGCAGGAACGGCCATCGTTCTTCAATATACGGCTCCTATACTTGTCTTTCTCTTCGCAGTTATCTTCCGTGGCAGGAAGGCCCGGGCCACTGAAGTCATATTAACTCTGGCCGTATTCGCCGGATGTGTGCTGTCATTTGCCGACAGCCTTGACTTTACCCGTATCCTGGGCAATCTCCTGGCAATAGCCTCAGGCATTACTTATGCAGGACAGATCATCATTATGAACGAAGATGGATGCGACACACAGGACTGCACTATTATCAGCAACGGCATCAGCTTTATCGTCTGCCTTCCGTTTTTATTTATCGAACAGCCGGTATTCGATCTGCATAACATCATATGGATTCTGGTTCTGTCCATCTTCCAATACGGCCTGGCCAATATATTATTTGCCCGGGGCATCCAGATGGTTGACTCTGTCGAGGCCTCATTGCTGCTGTCCATAGAGCCTGTATTTAATCCCATCCCTGTTGCAATATTCTGCGGCGAGCACATGGGGCCGCTGGCTCTCATCGGATCAGCTATCGTAATTGTTTCTATCGCACTTTACAGCCTGCTTCCAAGGCTGCAGCAGCGTAAGGTTCATAACGATTAATATTAATATTTAAAATTACTCAAGTCTGGAAGTGCTGCGGCACTTCTTTTTTTTGACACATTTGCAAATAATAATGACTGCCGCCACGATAACAGCAACTGCGATTATGATCCAGATCCAGCTGCCAGCCAGCCATACGACGAGATTCTTCATGAAATCGCCGAATGCCTTCATACCCTGGCTGAAGGCATCTGATATCTTTTCCGCAAATGTCATCGGCGCCTTCTCGTCTGTTACCTCATATACCTCTGACAGACCAATCGTCACGGTCGAGTAGCTGATCTGTGAATCATAATATCTGATAGAGCCGCTGTAATTGTCGATATCACTCTCTACATCAGTAATAGCCTCCTCAATGGCAATAATATCCTCCATGTTTTCAGCTTCTTTTAAGAGCTCCTGCAGGCGCTCCAGCTTCGTCTTGGCAGTTGTAAGCCGGGACTCTGTATCATAATAATATTCCGACACATCCTCCGCATAGCGATTCATATATGTGACCGTGCATACGTTACCGACCTGCTCCAGAAATGCATCCAGATTCTCCGCAGGAACACGTATGGTATAGCTGGCATCTCTGTAGCCGGATGAGGCATTGGACAGATATTCACTCTCACAATATGCGCCATACTGAGTTATGAGCTCACTTATGTTCTGAACAGCCGAGTCAAATGCTGTCGTCTGCATGTTCATGTATACAGTATAGATTATCTTGCTCTGGCTGCTTACATTCTGAGACGAATCGCTGCTCCTGCTCTGCATACTGGTCCAGGTACCTGTATCTCCTGCCGCTGTTGCAGCCATCGACCCTTCAGTTGCCGCCACCATATCAGCATCCACCATATATTCTTCCTCTGCAGGTTCAAAGTCAGAGCTTGCGGCACCATACTTATAAGTATCATTCGAACCCTGCGTCGACACATTGCTTATCACTATAAAGGCGATTGCCAATATAAGGCAAATGCCTATGACTATAGCAGCAATCTTCCAGCCGATTCCTACGCCTCGCTGCGCTCTGGTCTCATGACCCGGGCATGAGGAATTCCCATTATCTGGTTTTACTTCATTTACTGGCTCAACAGCAACACCGTTGATTACATTTTCATTAGTTCCCACCTGATTAGTCAGCTTCTTATCCATAGTAGTTCCTCCTTTCGCATGGTTATCGTACTTCGACGGCACATGCATTAACACAATGATTACGTGCCGTGAACCTCGGCGTGCAGCCCCTGCTCGAAAACGCCTACGCTGATTTGTTATAAAAGTCCCAGACAACGGCTGTGCAACAAGGCAAGCTTGTTTGCCTTGTTGTGCAGCCATTGGATGGGCTAGCCTGCATGAGCATGTAGAGCGTTAGCTCGGAATGCGAAGTGTCAGGCGCAGCTGCGAGAGTGCTGCAAGCACGTAGCAGCTGACTTATTTATAGCACATCTTATACAGGGAGCTGCGCCGTCCCGGCACTTAGCAATTATGTATCACTCGCATGTGCCGAGTAAATACTTTCACTATTTGCGCAGCCTACCGCTGGTACCTGCTGATGTATTCATCAATATTCTTCACATTTGAATATCTGATCATATGTGTCATCTGATTCTTGCGAGCAGGATTAGGAACCTCTTCTTCTGTTACTATCTTGGACGAAGCTCCTGCACCACAGGCGATGATGCTCTGCACCTCTTCCATGATCATGACATTATAGATTCCTTCCTTACCTTCACGGGCATATCCGATATTCTCAAAATTCCCGGCGATGCTCTTCTGCCTGTATAAATAATATGGATTCATGCCCATGGCTGTGGCCGCCTCATAAGCCTCCGAAATCATTTTCGAGATATCTCGTTCTTCAGCATTTTTTCCTGATACTTCATCGTCATCTGCTATATTCACTGACCTGGCAGTATTCTGCGCGTCTCTTTGGTCATTTGCAGTTTCAGTTTTAATGTCTGCGTTTTTATACGCTTCGGCTGATCTTTCCTTAAGTTTCTTATTGATCCCCATCGCCGATGCTCTCTTCACCGCCAGGGAATGAACCGTCAGGGAATCCGGATTCAGCTCTGATATCTGCTTCAGCGTATCCCTTACATCATCATTACTCTCACCTTCCAGCCCCATGATAAGATCCATGTTGATATTGTCGAATCCCATCCCTCTTGCCAATGCAAATGCTTCTCTTACCTGTTCCACACTGTGGCGCCTTCCGATTCGGTCAAGAGTTTTCTGCTGCATGGTCTGGGGATTAATGGAGATTCTGGTCGCACTATGTTTTTTTATAACTGCTAATTTTTCTGCTGTGATACTGTCAGGGCGTCCTGCTTCGATAGTATATTCAAGAATTGTGCCCTCTCTGAGCCCTTGTGATATGTGAAATTTTTCGTCGGCATAGTCCAGGAGTCTGTCTAACTGCTCTGCCGACAGCGAGGTCGGTGTACCGCCCCCGATATAAACGGATGTAGGAGCCGTTGCTCTCTCCTTTATTCTACCAGCTGTCTCATCTAATTCGCAACATAATGCATCGATATATGCATCAATTTTTCCTTCATAACTACCTATCGTTCCTGAACTGAACGAGCAATAGCTGCAGACCGTGGGGCAAAACGGAATCCCTATATATAGGCTATATCCGATGCCATCGTAATGTGAGCTGCTGCCAGGCGCTTTATGAAGTGCCCTTGATATGATGCCCCGCTCCCGCATCGCCACCTGAAATGCCATCTCGGCCTTCTCCCTGCTTACGAATCTGTCCTCATAGAACCATTTGGCAAATGCTTCCTGCGCATTTGCTGTATCATCATACTCATTCAAGTGCTCTTCTATCCATTTTGATGCCAGCTTCGTAGGCCTCACGCCCGTCAGCATGCCCCATGGAAGGCTCCGACCCGTTGCTTCACACAGCTTCTCATACAGTGCTCTTATATCACCAGCTTCTATCGGTACATCTGGGAACGAACCCTTCTCATGTATAGATTCGACTCCGTCTGAGGATATGCCACTGACATTGATCGACTCACTTGTAATATGACCGTTCTCACTTGTTGAAGAACATGCCGCTGCAGTCATATCGTCTGAATCAGTCGACCTGACTTCCTCTGAAATAAGAATCCGCACTGGCTGATCTTCCCCGACCTCCGAATTTATAATCTCATCAGGCCAGAACGCCCGCGTCAGATTATATGCGTTATATACTATCTTGTTGTCCTGACATGTTACCCTAATCATCTAATCTACCCCGCGATAATGATGGCCTCTGGTTATGCTGCGCTCACCTATGCTGCCTTTATTATCCGCCGTTTTATGAAATGCTCCAGGCATATTTCCCTGCCTGCTGCCATCCTGGCCGCCTGATTGTTTGTTACTGCTGTCACGGTTGTTGTCATACTCAGCCCCGTCTGATGCAGACTCCGCATTACAGCTTATCTCCTGCATAATCAGCGCTAATATTCTCTTCACCTGATCTGCTGATTCTATCGTAAAATCTATCATCAGATTCTTGAATCCAATCTCTGACATCTTATCTATCATTGAAGTCGCCGCTTCATTATAGATTATGCTATAGCATTGGCTGCATTGACTCACCGCACAGAAATGATTGCCCTTTTCATCCTTAAAAGGAACCGCTTTCTTGCTGCAGTCTGTATAATTGCGGCTGATACATTGAGCCGTTATCATAAGCGGCTGGTGCCCATATATCTTATAAATGAAGCTGTCCATCCGCCTCTCATTCTGGATTCTGGCAATTCCGGAGATTTCCCTATCCGTAAGCTCGTCGCTTAGGATGAATTTCATGCCAGGATAATATTCCCTATAGAAATCTATCGCATCACTGTTATAAGCATACAGAAAAGGATCCGCTATAACATCCCCTTGAACGCCCATTTCTGTAAGCATCGCCAGCTCGTCCATATTGCAAATGACTATGCCCGTGCCTTCAGGGCGCCGGCTTATCATTTGCTCAATAGATTCCAGCCTGTTCTGCCTTGCTACATATGGAAGGCAATAATAGAACTGCGGCCTCTGATCATCCAGAGTCTTCTCTCTGGCTGCACGTGCATTATCAGATACCTCAGCATGAGCACTGGCAATCACAGCATCCGCGCAGTCCATCAGCGTATAATCCATGAGAATTACATCCGCCTGCCGCCAGTTCATTACAATATTCAGTTGCTCCTTAGTTCTTACTCTGACATAGTATCGGCTCATGACTTTATATTTGCTAAATTCATTAATTTCGTTACGCTGTAGCTATTGACTCAAGTTCTCGTCATAACGTGAATTATTTTCATATGCGTGCCGGGACGGCGCAGCTCCCTGCGAGAAATCAATCAGCGAAGGCGATTTCGAGCAGGGGCTGCACGCCGAGGTTCACGGCACGCATAAAAAGTTTTCGTTTACATGTATACCAGGCAGCGCAGCTCCCTGCTTAAATGTCAGCTGTTTCCTATCTATGATAACTGCATGCCAGCTGTCGCTTGTATTCCTCCACAGCCTCTCTTCTGAGAGCATTGAATTCACTCATCGGCACGAATGCATTGTCATCCATATTACACTCTACTGTCAGTGAGACATTTGTCCCGCCTGTTTTCAACATCTTAGAAATCAGCTGCTGCCTGTCGGTTGGCTTATTCTCGGCTGCATTTATTATATTGCCTGCTACAGTTACCTGTGCAGTCCCTGGAATCTTACGGCCGCCAAGTTCCTCTATGCGTGTTTCACTTATATCATTGATGCAATATCCCATCGCATCTGTTTCTATGGATTCTGCATTAAGGCTTCTGATAATTATGCTGAGCGGCTCACCTACCTGAGCATTTATAACAGCCACGGCAGCTGTCTGTCTCTCTGCCTTAATAAGTCTTTCATCTATTTCCTTCAGAAGATGATTATTTCTGGTTCTGTGGACCTTCATTCCAGGCCTGATTTTCTTTAATTCCTTGCCCTTGAGTATCAGCTTATGATGAGCATTTTCCTCTTTATTAGACGTAAGCTCTATACCTGTCGGAACTATTTCAAGCACATCCTGCTGATGAATATCCTGTTCTGTTTTTATAGTTACATCCGGACCCTTTACGGCCTCTATTGTGCCTACTACCAAACCCGAATGATTAGGCCTCTTATTGGCCGCCATCTCAAGACCCTTAGCTGCGGCGCCCTTTCTTTTGTCGTCCTCAATGTAATAATATCCGGTACAAAATCCTCCGCGATTATAAATATCCTGCATGTCATTCGTGAGCTTATCCGCGAGAGCCTGATATTGCTCAGCGGTATGTCCCTCCAGATAAAAATCCCGGGCCGTCTTGTAAGCATCTACAGTCGCTGCCACGTAATAAGGATTCTTCATCCTGCCTTCGATCTTAAATGAAGCAATGCCTGCATCTATAAGCTCTGGCAAGATCTTAAGTGTACACATATCCTTAAGACTCATTATATATTCATGTATACTTTTATTCTGCACGAGCTCATAGCACTGCCTGCAGGGCTGCGCGCATCTTCCACGGTTGCCGGACCTGCCTCCTAAGAAACTGCTGAGTAAACATTTGCCGGAATATGCATAGCACATGGCGCCATGCACGAAGGTCTCTATCTCTATATCGACCTTATCCCTGATCTCTCTTATCTCTTGCAGCGTCAGCTCTCGCGCCGGCACGATTCTGGTAAGTCCCTGAGCTTTAAGCAGCTTAGCACCATACCAGGACGAGATGCTCATCTGTGTGCTCGCGTGAAGCGGCATGTCAGGGAATTCATTTTTTAGGACTCTTACTACTCCCACATCCTGAACTATCACGCCGTCGAGGCCTGCCTCGTAAAACGGTCTCATGTATTCCGTCAGTCTCGATATCTCGGGCTCTTTCAGCAGCGTATTGACTGTCATATAAACCTTCACGCCAAACAGATGGCAGAAGTCTATCGTCTCTACCATTTGCCTGGTATCGAAGTTCCCGGCAAATGCTCTGGCGCTAAACAGATCACCGCCTAAATATACAGCGTCGCAGCCTGCATTTACTGCAGCCGTAACCGCTTCAGGAGTGCCGCATGGCGCCAGGATCTCAGGCGGAGTTACTGTATTTAATTGTCTTATTTTCGCCTGATCTATATCAGTCATGTTATACCTCTCTGTAAACCTTGCCAGGATCTGAATATACGCG
>CAVARE010000063.1:0-22034 GCA_963591145.1 Anaerotignum sp.
ACATCTTAAAATTATCATAGAAGATTTCTATTTACAGAAAAAATTTCAAACCCTCGAAGTGACCTCGAAGACGGTGTGTACCCGTATAAAGCATTAACTACCTCGCAGCCAATATAGGCGTGAACATTAACTCTTCCACAACTGACATAGGCACGAACATTAATTATCTTGCGGACAATGTGGACATGGCACCAATTACTCCGCCACATGCAGTCCCATAGTAATTCGCTTAAAAATTCGGACACCAGCGACATGTAATGCTCTTAACACCATTTGCAAGAATGGCTGCTGCAATGCGGATACGTTCACTTTATATTATGAAATGCGCCTGCAGATGCTGTCCGATTTAATACCTCGAATACTCTCAGCACATCACCATCTACCGTGAATCTGACATCGAACCTGTCGAAGCTGAGACCATATACGTAACCTGGCTGCTTCTCGTAGGATCCCCGGGGATCCTGCTGCAGGACCTGAAGTAAGGAGTTCTGCTTATCCTCGGGGATGAGAGCCAGCAGGGCATCTGGAAAGTCTACAGTTAGAAAATGCTTCTCGCTGCAGGAGAAGCCGCCGACCGCGTCTGCATGAATATCTGTATACGGCAGATACGGTTTGATGTCGAATATTTTGGTTCCGTTCATGATATCTGCGCCGCCCACTACGAGAACGGGGCCTTCATTTGTATGAGGCAGCACCTCTAGGAGCCTTACAGATGAGAGCCCCAGAGAGTTAGGCCTGTATGGAGACCTGGTGGAATATACTCCTTCCTTAACCTTACCGCCTAATCTGGGTGGGGTGACCAGCGCTGACCACTTGATAGGATCTGCACTCATATCAATCCGTGTTTCTGAGAAATTCCAGATGAGCCACAGATGACTGAAGGCCTCGATGCCCCGGATGGCATTAACATCGCGGAATTCCTTCTCAAAAACTATACGTGCTGTCAGCCCGTCTATCAGTCCCGGCTGACGAGGAATCCCGAAGCGTTCATTAAAATCCGTATATATTCTGGCTATTGGTTTTATTATATATTCTGGCATATCGGTTCTACTCCATAATCTTGGGTTCGTCAGCGTCAGGTATTTCGGTTATACATTTGCTGCGGATACCACCACCTTCTGCTGAATTCAATCATGAGCATGATAGTATTGCAACCTGCCTGTGTAAATATTTTTTGCAAAAACCTGCAAAAAAGACTGAACAAGTCGCTGAGCAATTTGCTAAAAAACACGAACGTACGTTTGAAATATCGAAGAGAATGTGCTATACTAAAAGAACTAAAAGCGAATGGGTTGAATTTTGCTAATAACGAATTCAAATATTCTCAGCGAAGTAGAGGGAAAAATAAGTTGATTCTGCAGGGACGCTTGCTTATAATAAAAATGAAGCAGGAAGTCTCCAGCGGAATCATGCGCAGCGAATTCTTGGCGCTGTCGTGAGATGTTCACTGCGACAGGTCAGCCTGTTTGAGATGTTAGAGCAAGCAATAGGAGGAGATTATGAATATTTCACCACTTCAGAAAGCAAGATATGAATACAAGCCTAAGCTGCCGGGAATGTTAAGGAACGGCATCGAGAAGATCTGCGTGAAGGTCGGCGAGCCGACCCAGAGCGCCGCAGATCAGGACAAGATCCAGGCTTTGTTTCCGAATACATATGGCAAAAACGAGATTACATTCGTGGAAGGACAGAATACCGCAGAGCATAAGAAACTGGTAGTAGGCGTGATCCTCTCCGGCGGACAGGCACCTGGCGGTCACAATGTCATTTGCGGACTGTATGACGCGCTTAAGGCAACCAATCCTGAGAATGTTCTGATCGGATTCAAGGGCGGTCCTAGCGGACTTATTGACGACGATTATGTTGTGATGACGGACGAGTTCATTGACGCATACAGAAATACCGGCGGATTCGACATCATCGGCTCAGGCAGAACGAAGCTGGAGACCGTGGAGCAGTTCAAGGTTGTAACCGAGGTATGCCGAAAGCACGGCGTTACGGCGATAGTTATCATCGGCGGCGACGATTCTAATACGAATGCTGCAGTTCTCGCTGAGTATATGGCGGCAAATAATACTGGCATTTCAGTTATCGGCTGTCCTAAGACTATCGATGGCGACCTTAAGAATGAGGATATTGAGATTTCATTTGGATTTGATACAGCGACTAAAACCTACAGCGAGCTCATCAGCAATATCGAGAGGGACTGCAATTCGGCTAAGAAATACTGGCATTTCATCAAGGTTATGGGAAGATCCGCTTCTCATGTGGCACTGGAGTGCGCCCTGGAGACTCAGCCGAATATTTGTCTCATAGGCGAGGAGGTTGCAGCGAAGAAGCAGTCTTTGTCGGAGATCGCGGATCAGATCGCGGATGCGGTTGAGGTAAGGGGCAATAAGAAGGAAAACTTCGGCGTTGTGATCATTCCTGAAGGTATCGTTGAATTCGTGCCTGAATTCTCAGCACTTATCGCGGAGATCAACGAACTGCTGGCAGGTGAGAAAACACAGGAGTTCAACGCCCTGGGCAGCTGGGAAGAGAAGTATGCATTTATCGAGAAAGGGCTCTCGGCTAAGGCGATGGAAGTATTTGCCATCCTGCCAGTGGGAATCCAGCAGCAGCTCTTCCTGGAGAGAGACCCTCACGGCAATGTCCAGGTGTCACTTATCGAGAGCGAGAAACTATTTGCCGCCCTGGTTAAGGACAAGCTGGCACAGAGGAAGGCTGCAGGTACTTATAAGGGCAAATTCTCGACACAGACCCATTTCTTCGGCTATGAAGGCAGATGTGCCTTCCCGTCTAATTTCGATTCGGATTATTGCTATGCGCTGGGATATAATGCATGCATGCTGATCGCTTACGGATATACAGGATATCTGTCGAAGGTATCTAATCTGTCGGCGCCTGCTGAGCAGTGGATCGCTGGTGGTATGCCGATCACGAAGATGATGAACATCGAGAGAAGAAATGGTCAGGATAAGCCGGTTATCAAGAAGGCACTGGTGGAGCTGGACGGCGGACCGTTCAAATATTTCGAGGCTCACAGAGACGAGTGGGCAGTTAACACCTGCTATCAGTATACCGGAGCTATCCAGTATTACGGACCGAGCGAGGTATGTGATGTCACGACCAAGACTCTGGCACTGGAGCATCAGAAATGATGTGAGAATCCGCAGGAGCGCTAAAAATTCTTAAAGTTTGACAATAGTATATGGAGAAGAAAAGACAGAGCAGGAGTAGATTCCAACTCTGTCTTTTTGATTCTCATGATGTTCATTGTATTACAATATGGATTTTTGTGCTGCGTCATCCCGCCGCATTGTAAGCGATATACGTGTATTGCTTACAATGCGGCAGCACAGTCGTTGAGAAGTTATTGCGGCATAAATGTGTCAATCAGCGTTCTCGCTTCAGCAATAGGCTCGCCCTGCATGTCGATCCAGTGAATATCCTTCCGCTTCCTGAACCAGGTCATCTGCTCCTTAGCCAGATGTCTGATCTCCATAAATAATTTGTCATAAAATGCATCGAAGCTCTCGAATTCCCCTCGCAGATACATGAGGATGTATCTGTATTCCAGACCCAGCCTGTAGAGAAAATCATCTGTGGCGCCATATGCCCGCAGAGATTTAACCTCCTCTATCATGCCTTCGTCCAAACGGCGGTCGAGTCGCTCCCTGATGCGCTGGTACAGAACATCGCGAGGCCAGGTGACGCCCAGAACCAGAGTCTCGTAACGAGGGCTGTTAACTGGTTCCTCCAGACAGCCTGCGAGGGCGCGTTCCACTGCACGCTCGACGCGGCGCTTATTCTGAAGGTCTACCCGTGTGAGGGCTGCCGGGTTCTTATCCTTAAGAATGTCGATCAGCTCGGACAGGCTTTTGGCAGCAACCTCGCTTCGCAGTTCAGGGCTGACAGGCTCGGCTTCTATATTATATCCGTCTACAATTGCGTTGATATACAGTCCGGTGCCGCCCACCAGAAATGCCTTCTTGCCGCGGGCATGAATATCGTCAATGGCTTCATATGCCTGACGCTGAAAATCAACGAGTGTAAATGAATCGTTGGGCAGAGCCACGTCGAGAAGATGATGCGGCACGCCCTGCATCTCATCCGGAGTCACCTTGCCCGAGCCCAGATCCAGCCCCTTATAGACCTGTCTTGAGTCGGCGGAGACGATCTCTGCGTCGTATAATTTGGCCAGTTCTATGCCCAGCCCGCTTTTGCCGGATGCATTTGTTCCGGCTATAACAATCAGTTTGTTCATTATATGTCCTCGCGATTTTATTTGCATTCGCAATCCGAGCTGACGCTCTGGCTGCTTATGAACTCAGTAGTTAAAAGACGGATTGCTGCGCACTTCGTGCTCTCGCAATCCTGCCTGCATTCGCAATCCGAGCTGACGCTCTACTTGCTCATGCAGGCTGACCTGTCCGATAGTCATGAATACGTTCATGCAAGCATGACGTATTCATGACTGCCGTCCAGGTCTTTTAAGCATTATATTCAAGAAATAAGGGTATGTCCATATATTCATTAAAGGTTGAAAATAACGTGCCGGGACGGCGCAGCTCCCTGGCTAAAAGGCAGCTGCTACATGCTTGCAGCACTTTCGCAGCTGAGACTGACTTCGCATTTCGAGCTGTCGCTCTACATGCTCATGCAGGCTAGCCCGTCCAATGGCTGTGCAGCTGCACGAGCGAGCTCGTTCGCTTGCACAGCCGCTGTCCGGGACTTTTATAGCACATCAGCGAAGGCGTTTTCGAGCAGGGGCTGCACGCCGAGGTTCCCGGCACGTAGCAGTTGGCTGCCTAGTGGATGTTGACGGAATCTGCACTGCCTGCCTGCGATTTGCAATTGACACATATTCGAAAAATTGTAACAATAAAGGACGAGTATAGGAGCTGGACACATTATCCGAGCCCTGGAAGCGAACAAGTATCGAGACTAAGAGAAGAAAGAAGAAAACGGAGGTTATATCGAATGAACATTTGCGTATACGGTGCGGCCAGCACGGAGATAGACGAGCTGTATATTAAGATAGTGGAGGATCTGGGCGAGAGACTGGCTAGGCGTGGACATAATCTGATCTACGGCGCGGGAGCCTGCGGTCTGATGGGCGCAGCTGCCAGAGGATTCAAGCGCGGCGGCGGCATGATCGCTGGCGTAGCACCGGAGTTTTTCAAGGAAACCAATATTGAGGCGTTGTACAAGGAATGCAACAACATTATCCATACCACGACCATGAGCACCCGCAAGGAGGTCATGGAAAGAAATGCAGATGCGTTCTTAGTTACGCCTGGCGGAATCGGTACATTTGACGAGTTCTTCCAGGTGCTGACGCTCAAGCAGCTGAAGAAGCTGAACCAGCGGGTGGCGCTGTTTAATATCAACGGATATTACTATTCGATAGAGGCGCTGATGCATAACGGCGTGGAAGAGAAATTCATGAAGCCTCACTGCCTGGATCTGTACAGAAGCTTCACGGAGAAGGAAGTGGACGAGCTGATCGAATATATCGAAGGCGGCCAGCAGAATGATTAAAAACATAAGAAAAAGTCATATATTAACGCGAAATAGCATGATTGTATAACGCAAATGTGTCTGCTATAATGAGCGGGTCTGGCAAATAGATGTAAACCCTAGAATAAGTTACTACAACACATTAACAAAATTTATAGGAGGTACATTATGGCAGAAAAGAAGATTCGTAGAGGCATTTGCCTGTACAGCTACCATAACATGCTTGGCAAAACTATGACATTGGATGATGTATTTCAGGAAATGTATGACACAGGTGCGACCTGTTTCGAATTCCTGACAAGCTATATTCCAAATTATCCTAATCCGACCACTGAATGGGTTGATCATTATTGGAGATTGTGCGAGAAGTACGATCTGCAGCCATCGGAGCTGGGACATTGGGCAGAGAATCATCTGCACAGGGGTCCGGGCATGACCGATGAAGAGGTGGTAGAGGAGCTGAAGCAGGATTTCAGACTGGCTCATCTGTTGGGCTTCAAGGCACTTCGTACTAAGATTACATGCACAAATGTAATCTGCGATCCTGAGCCTGGCTGGCAGAGCTATATTGAGAAGGCGCTTCCATTTGCGGAGAAATACGATGTACGTATGCAGAACGAGGTGCATCTTCCGACCACGCTTCATACACCGCATATACGCGATGAATATCTGGATTTTATCCACAGAACAGGCACACCGTATTTTGGCTTCAATATCGATTTTGGTACGTTCCAGAATAAGCCTGCCAGGGGCATGGAGTTCATGAACATGTCGGATTTCTCTGACGTTACGAAGCCGGAGGAGATCGTAGAATTCCTTCCATACAGCTATGTATGCCACGGCAAATTCACGTATGTTAACGAGAATTTCGAGGAAGAATCCATTCCTTATCCTGAGGTGGTTAAGCTCATGATTGACAACGGATGGACGGGCGATATCCTCTCTGAATACGAGGGCGCTCCGAGATTTTTCGCAGAGGACGGCGCGCAGCAGTTTGCGGAGGCGATGGATGCTATTCCTGAGCAGGTGCGCAGACATCAGATACTGTTACGTAATCTATTAGGATATTAAGGAGGAAAAGCGATGGTAGAATTATATCCGATTCAGCAGCGTGGATTTCACAACACATATGATGAAAATGGCAATATTGACGGCTTTGAATTCCGATTTGTTCCTAAATATTACAAGGGATACTGGTTCACACAGTGCCGTTTCGGTAATGTCGTAGTTGATGGAGAAGTATTTGACAGAGACAGCATCATCTTCGAATATGATGGCATGGAGTATAACCGTGAGGAAATGTTCGATCTTAAGAAGTACTGGCAGTTCCGTGAGCCGCTGGTTTATAAGATCAAGAAGCCAGGCGGATTATCCATCGGCTATCATGATGTGCATCTGGACTTCGGCTGGGTATTAAATTACAATGGCGCGTTGGAGGCAGAGGCTGACGGCAGTGGGCTCGGCAATATGGCTCACATGTTCGGCACTTCTAATGACCGCCGCATGCTGCTATGCAGGTAGAGCTTGTATAGCTGTAGTTCGCAAGGACAAAATATGCGCAACTATTCAGCAATAAGAATGGGACAGTTCATTCGAACTGTCCCTGTGTGTTTTTTGGAAAGATTAGTCTTCTCTAGGCTCTACATAAGACCATGTTCCGTCAGCATGCTTCTCTGGCGGCAGGTTCTTATATTTGTGCCTCCATGTTCCGTCTTCGTTCTTAACCGTTGTCAGGTTGAACTTAACATTCTCCCATGGATCCGGATGGTTGATCCAGAGTGTATAAAGCGGCGGCAGAACCACATTTAATCTTCCTGATTCATATTCCATGTGGCTGGAAAGATCTGGCATCTTGTCAGCGATTGAAGCCATGATAGCAGCATTTGCCTTGGTCATGAACTGAACGCTTCTCCACAGAATACCGCCCTCTGTGTCCTCATACATATGAATAAGGAATGTCTGAACTGGTCCTAACATGCATGCGCTCATCCAGCAGTGCTCCATGCATTCTGTGAATGGATATTCCTTCATGCTGAGTCTTGTCAGAGCCAGCGGGCTGTGAGGGTCGAACTCGTATGAGATCTCTACAGAGCCTTCGTAGCCTACCTCGCATGGTGGAACCTGCCATGTGAATCCGTAATGCTCGCCAGGAGCCCATACGTTGTAGCCTTTTTCCATGTTGCCCCACCACCAGTCGCACATAGCAGCAGTAACATTAGGAATGAACTCTGTTAAGTCAGAGGTTACTACATAATCCTTGTCTGCAAACTTAGGATGCACCTCGAAAGGCGGCATTTCCACAACCTTAACCTTCGTAAAAGGAACCTTCTCGAATTTTACAGGAACTTCACCGTCCTTGTAGGTGCGGCACTGGCCGCCATTAAATAAAAATTTTGATTCACTCATATTTTTGCCTCCATATAAAATTGACTCATTAATCTCTTTTCCGGATTGTATTCAAAACTGCACATAGCATATGCAGGGAAAGTATAACATACAGCTATTTTGATTTATAGCTAAAGTTGAAAATTGTCGGATTATTCGAATGCTCTGGATCGAAATTCTTGGGATCTGTGTGATTTGAAAAAAGACAAGAAATATGGCGCGGTTAATATCTGGCAGCCTTTCTGATAAACATGTTATGAATGGTTACTTTAGTCGGCAAATTATAGTATAATACTGCAGCCATGAAATGGATTTCACAACTGGTACAACTGTCAAAATCGACTAGACCAAAAGTTCAGGCAAGCTGTTTGCAAATCGTTGTACTGGTTTCCTGCGGGCTCAGAATGTGAGTCTGCAGAGATAATTGGGGTAAATATCAACATGCAGGAGGAGAACAATATGGGAAATACTATCTACATAACTGGACACAGGAATCCGGATCTTGACAGCTTATGTTCGGCATATGCATATGCCATTCTGAAAAATATTATCGATCCTGACAATGAATATAAGGCAGTAAGATGCGGCCAGTTGTCGGAAAGCATCGAAAAGCAGCTTGAGATGGTAGGCGTCGAGGCTCCTCCTTTTATGAAGGACGTCCTGCCCAGGGTTCAGGACGTTATGCTGGATGTTGAGAAACGGATAGAGATCACGGAGCCGGTTTATCACCTCGTTAAGATGTATAATAGAGCCAATCCTTCTGTCATGCCGATGTTTGACCAGGGCGAGCTGAAGGGCATGCTGAGCATTGACGATGTTACGGCATGGCTCTTGAATGAGAATATCAGTGATAATCCTGAATATGACTTCACGGTGGATAATATAGAGGACATCCTGCCGGGACACATACTTCACAGAGGAAAAAGAGAATCCTTTACCGCATCAATCGCAGTAGGGGCAGCCTCACTGAATGGATTCTTCGAATTTATGCGGGACAATGCTGAGAAAAATCTGGTTGTCATGGGCATGCGCCCGGAGCATATCAAGTGCGCCATCAGGCTCAAGGTCCCGGCCATTATCATAACCACGAGAACGTCGGGTGAGAAGCTGCTGGACGAGGACAACGTTCTTCCTGCCATGAACATCGAGGGTACTGAAGGAATCGGTGATAAGCTGATGCCTGAGATAGACCTCTCAGGATATGACGGACTCATATACAGCACGTCTTTAAGCACAGCGGAGACCATAAGACGACTTCGCATGGCTGAGCCTATGGGCAAATTAATCAGAAATAAAGCCATAACCGTGCAGAGAACAGATTTATTTGAGGATGCGATGGATCTGCTGGCGTCCTCGCAGGCCCGCGGACTGGCGGTATTAGAAGGAGATAAATATGTGGGCTATGTAACCAGAAGATGCTTCTTAAGCCGGCCTTCATATAATGTCATTATGGTGGATCATAACGAGGCAGGGCAGAGCATAAAGGGAATCGAAAAGGCAAATGTTGTGGAGATCATCGACCATCACAGATTAGATACCATGAAGACCACGCTGCCGATATTTGTTGATGCCAGACCGCTGGGCAGTACCTGCACGATAGTATGGCAGCAGTATCTGGTAAATCAGGTCACCCCTGACATTAATACAGCCAAAATGCTTCTGACAGGAATCCTGTCTGACACACTGATTCTTAAGAGCCCGACGACAACTGAGGTGGACAGGAAGACAGTTAAGCAGTTAGCAGACATTTGCGGTGTAGATTACAAGGACTTCGGAGCGATGCTCTTCAGCGTCACATCTAATCTGGCACAGACAGACGCGGAATCCGCCATCATGGCAGACTTTAAGATGTATCATAATAATGATGTGAAGGTAGGAATTGGGCAGTGCGAGACCACGACCCTGAGTAATCTGGATGAATATATCGATCATTTCCTGGATGTATTAGAGCAGGTGAAGAACAAATCAGGACTCGACTGGGCGATGCTTATGATAACAGACGTGCTGCATGAGAAGAGCGTGCTGCTTACGACCGTGCATAAGGCAGGAATGAAGCTGCCTTATGAGAATATACTCAAGTATAATGCCGCGGACAATCCTGGCGCGAAGGGCTGCAGAGTATATGACATGCCAGGCGTGCTGAGCCGCAAGAAGCAGCTGCTGCCGGCAGTGCTCCGGACGATAGAAGGCTGATAAGAAAACAGTGCCCTTAACGTTCTGCGAACGCCATAGGGGCACTGCCTTCAGTTTTTATACGATTTATATTTTTCTGTGAGGAAAGATAATCAAGCTGCTATTTGGCAGCTTTTTTTGCGGCTGATTTTGTAATGATTCTGGCGATAATGATTATGCCGACATTTACAATCACATTGCCGATGAGAACGCTGGCAAAATGTCCCCATGGATGAGCTAACAGCTCTTCAACATTAATGAATCCGACTGTGAAGAAGCACAGTGCGATGGTGTTGAATACGTATGGAACGAACGGATGCAGCGCGATCGTAAGGAACAGGAATACTGCGATAGGAATAAGCAGCGCAACTGTTTCCTGCATGCCGAAGCCCACGAGCCATGTCATGATGTGGATGGTTCCGAATGTTCCGATGAGTCCGAACAGACCTCCCAGGAAGTCCTCAAGAAGTCCTTCCTTCTGGTTCGGATTGCCCTTGATAAAGAACAGAACGTTTGCCACGAAGATGGTCCAACTGTGGATGCCGATACTGCCCAGCGGTTCACTGAATACCTGCACCAATGCTGTACAGATCAGGATCCAGACAAATGCGAAGAACTGGATCTTCAGCGTCGTGCCGTTAGGCTTTTGAAAAAATTTCATCATAATATAGTTACCTCTCTCTTTTGTTTTTACGTTTCATGATACAAAATGTACAAAAAACATAACACGCATATAATAAAATATAATGCAATATGCTGTCAAGCTCAAAAATCAGTGCATATGGCACGCACAAATGAACACTTGCTTATGTGCCGTGAACCTGCAGTATTGATTGCGCGCTGGGACGGCGCGGCTCCCTGCGAGAAAACAATCAGCGAAGGCGTTTTCGAGCAGGGGCTGCACGCCGAGGTTTACAGCGCGCTACAATGAGCCGATGATGTCGTCTACAAAATGTTTTTGACAGAATTTGCCATCAAGGCTATACTTGCATTGAAGTGAAAACAATTATTGTGGTTTCAACAGCTGATGTGAACTTTAAGGAGAGGAGGAAGTGAGCATGAGCAGGGAGAACTTCGCCATCGGCAGCAATAAAAATCTGAATTATCAGATGTGCATCCTGTCGGTTATCGCCATCTGCATGGTGGTGCTGGGCCATATTAAGAACGATCTGACATCTGTCGGAACGTTTTTCGGCCTGTTTCCGTACTATTCGGTGCACCTTCCTATCTTCATGTTTATCTCGGGATATTTCTTCAAGGATGAACATGCGGGTGAGTCCTATGGCAAATATCTGGGCAAATACATTCTTCATAAGATAAAAACGATCCTGATACCGTATTATGTAATTAACGGTATATTTCTGCTGCTTAATTTCGCACTGGCCGACAGAGGCTTTACTTATGTGCGGATGTTCTCATTCAAGGAGTGGCTGCTGCAGCCGTGGACTAAATTCTATACCATCACATTTTCATCTCCTACATGGTATCTGGTAGGCTTCTTCATTGCGTCAATTTATTATGTACTGGTCAGAAAATTGGTCAGGCTGATCATAAGAAATGACCTGGCGATGGAGATCATATTAACTGTTCTTACATTGGTGATGGGAATGGCAGGCGTATATGTATGTAATACGCTGCGTCTTCCTGAGGCCGCTCAGGTATATCTAAGATCAGTTGTTATGCTGTTTTTTATCCAGCTGGGACGGCTCTACAAGAGCTATCTGGAAGACCTGGACACATGCTCCAGCATTATATATTTTGCGGTAGTATTTGCCCTGCAGATCTTGCTTATAAGAGTGCTGGACAATAATCCGCTGAATCCTCAGCTCTATGAGATGACGGGATTTGACAGATTCGGCTGCAATATGCTGGTGGCAGGGATCATGGGCGTCGCACTGTGGCTGCGTATCTCCAAGCTGCTGGCCAGGATTCCGATCCGCAGCAAGCTGGTCATATTCATAGGCAGCAATACCAAATACATAATGGCATTTCATATCGTGGGATTCTTCCTGCTGAACTGCAATTTCGCCCACATGCATGCGCGGGGAATAGGTCCTGACTTTATAGCGAATTTTAATCCCGAGAGATTCCATACATATCTCTACTATTTCTGCGTGGATAATGTGCGTCTGGTTCTCATATATTTCATCGCCGGCATGGCAGTCTCGCTGGCACTGGCATGGATTATCGCGCTGGTAAAAAAATGGTTCAAGAAGATCAGCGTTTCCCGTGCAAATGCTACCCGCTGAAGTCATGCCGCTGGCTTAAGTCAGAGCTTGCATGGCTTTATAAAAGCAACAGCAACTATTCAGAAACCCATTACAGAGAACTTGCCATTGGCAGCTTCTTACGGATGCATGGCAATATAAAATTGCCTATCTACTCGAATGCAAGCATTCGCAGAAAGCGGTTCTGCCTGGCTCTGAATAGTTACAAGCAACAAATTCCAACAAAACCCCAAAATATTCAAAAAAATTATAGAAAATATTGAAAATATTTTAAGCATGGAGTAAAACTTATATCGGTAGGGGAAATTGTATGGTATTGATGGGTAATCCTTATGGCGAGTTACCTATTGCATACAACACTCAAGGTGGTGGCCGAAGGCGGCTTACCCCCCGAAAATTGTTTGGCGATGCTAGGGATAGTTAGCATCGGGTAACGGAACAGAGGGTATAAGAAATAATACATGCTTGGTGTACCGGATTTATATATACTCGTCGGATATACTGGAGGGAAATGAATATTTGTATTTAATATAGTGGGCAGGACAGAGAGTGTGTTGCTCACGGGGAAGAAGCTGATTATGTATTTCAGAGTGACACTTGGAAAGCTTATAGCTGTGGTGTTTGTGGTATTAGGCTTAACACTTATCGGTTTCATTTGCGTAACACAGGCATCAGATAGATTTTCATTAACGGATCATTACGATGGAGAGTACAACGGTGTTTTAACCGTTGAGAGTACATCAGTCAATGTAGACACTTATTATACCGACATCTCAGGAGCTGGGGAGTCGGCGCAGGCGATTGTCGATGCGGATA
Source organism: Anaerotignum sp. (assembly GCA_963591145.1). Lineage (GTDB taxonomy): Bacteria > Bacillota > Clostridia > Lachnospirales > Lachnospiraceae > RGIG5612. Next base: position 13,125 of record CAVARE010000063.1, read on the forward strand.
ATTCAGCAGCTCTGTTCAAATACGATCAATACAGCGTCTATTCAGACCATAACGATCAGGGATTTTCAGAATTATACAATGTAGATGTGGGAGATCTGGCTGCCTTAATGCTGGAAGAAGGTAATCCAGACTCGATTGCTGCTGTTTACGAATGCGTTAGAACATGCGTAGGATATAACAATGGCGACCTGATGGATGAAAATTATACAGAGATCGGATATCTGGCAGATGGAACGATCCTGATGTATACCTGCATAGGCTCGGCTGGAATGATCTTCATGACATTCTGGAAGGCAGTGAGCGACTTGGGATCAGCCCTGGTCGATCGATGGTGCGAGAACAGCACACTGATCAGAATTGCAGACAGTGACAGGACGGCAGTTACAGACCGTGAGACAGTTCAAAATCTTGTTGACTGCATCAATGTCAGTGTCGGATATGAGGTGCTGACGCTGGATGAATCCACGGAGGAATGGCTATATAAAGTCGTAGACGAATGCAGGAATGGAGCCGAGGAATACAGTATTCCTGAGGATGTTAAAACGAGGCTTAATGAATGCGCATTGTCAATATTTGACAAGAGTGATGAGGAACAGTTGAATGATACAACATATAAGGTCGTGTCAAGTGTTCTCGGAGCATATGGAGATAAGAGCTCGGTTCTCGCTGACAAGAATAATGTAGTGGATCAGGTCTATCAGGGACTGATTGATGCGGGAGTTGATTCTGCTCAGGCCAAGTCGATTTCTAAGGCAACTGTTAAGTCTGATAACTTGGATGCATGGTTTGGCACATCGGTATCATATGGATGGAGACATTCGGGATTTATCGCATCATTAGTATCAAATGGTGTTCTTACAACGAATTCAACATGGAGCACATGCTGCATATAAAATGATATGAGACGAAGAAGGACGGCTGCATAAACAGCCGTCCTTCTTCGTCTCTATAAAATTTATTTGCAACTATTCAGATCCATACAAAATCGCTTTATGCGAATGCTTGCATTCGAGCAGATATAACATTTACCAAACCTTAGCTATCGCAGCTGGAATATTTCAATCAATAATATCCATACCATTCCGTAATAGGTCACTACTGCCACGAGGTCATTGACTGTTGTAATGAGGGGACCTGATGCAACCGCAGGGTCTACCTTAATCTTGTGGAAGAACATAGGAATAAATGTTCCCACGAGACTTGAGATCACCATGGCGATCAGCAGCGATACTCCGACGCATCCGGAGATCAGAAATGCATGGGTGACAGGATTGGACTTGAAGAGCCAGATATACAGACCCAGGATGACAAATGACATGGCTCCCAGGAACAGGCCGTTCATAAATCCAATGCGCATTTCCTTGAACATAAGCTGTATTTTCTCTTTGGTGGTGAGATTCTCGTCCATCAGGACACGGATGGTAACTGCCAGTGACTGAGTTCCGACATTTCCAGCCATATCAAGGATAAGTGACTGGAAACACATAACGATGGGAAGTACAGCGACTACGGTTTCGAACATACCTACAACAGATGACACGCCTATACCCAGGAACAGCAGGATGATGAGCCACGGGAGACGCTTCTTAACACTGACAAATGTTTTCTCATTAAGATCTTCTTCTGCGGTCAGACCACCGAGCTTGGCATAATCATCACTCATCTCATCGTCTACGACCTCTACGATATCCTGAGATGTGATAACACCTATCAGCTTGCCTTCATCAGTTAAGACAGGAATGGAATCCTCGGCATAGTCCTTGATTCGCTCGATACAATCACTGATTTTCTCATGGTCGGTAACGTAAGGGTAGGAGGTGCTTATGATATCGTCCAGCACATTTTCCTGCCTCGCGATAATCAGATCCTTCAGATCGATGGCGCCATAGAATTCTTCATTACGCTTAACTACATATACTGTGGAGATATTGTCATTTTCTCCGGCCTGGCGGATAAGCTCCCGCATGGCCTGTCTGATAGTCAGATCCTGGTAGATAACAATGAAATTCGTTGTCATCTTGCTGCCGATTTCGTCGTCATCATAGGACTGGATCATCTGGATATCATGGCTCGTTTCCTCGTCCATCATATTGACCAGCTGTTCCTTGGTGCTGTCATCGAATTCATCCAGAACGTCTACAGCATCGTCTGAGTCCATGAAAGAAATGACCTGAGCGGCCTTCTCCAGGTCGAGTTCGTTCAGGTACTCATCAGGATCATCTATATATGAAAATATCTCGGCTAATCGCTCTGCACCCAGAACCGGGTACAGCTTCTTTCGTTCGTCTTCGGTTAATTGAGCCAGGGCATCAGCGATATCATTTTCATGATAATCTGAGATGCGGTCCAGCAATTCTTCATCGGATAATGAGCTGTGCAGAATGTTGAGCAGCTCTTCAGCATAATTTGGCTTAATCATTTTCTCTGTCATATTAACTCCTTTCTCCCTGAAAAAGGGCATAGAAAAACCACCGTTTATCGTGCCAGGCGATTTAAACAGTCACATGTTTAAATAACATGAGTAGAAAACACGGTGGTTAACAGTTAATATGACCTAAACATCAGGAAAAACTCCATGAGCAGATGCAGGATATATTGATTTGTATGCCACCGCAGCTATTACTTCGACCGCCATTGTCGCAACTGTCCATGTTGTATTCCTCCTTGTTTTATTTTTTATCCGCGGCTATTCTAGCCCCACGAATTTTTTCTGTCAAGAATATTGTAAGTAAAAATCCTAGACGGCAGATATGAATGAGCAGTGCCTGCACATGCGAATTCATATCTTGCGAACAGTGGGCTGTTCGTCCAGCATCGCCGCATATCTTTCAGTGCTGAGCAATTAATTTGCCATGAAAGAATTCAAAAATCCTGTTAATGAGCTTAGTGATCAAGCCTACGCATACTGCTGCGGCCACGGTGCCCTCACGTACTCCCTTGATTCCGCCGGCAAATAATAATCCCAGAATGCAGGCTGTCACTACCAATGTCACGTCGAAGATGACCTTCATGTTGCCGAATTTGATAGGCTTAACCTGACATATGGCCAGCACCAGACCTTCACCGGCCAGAGTGATTACTTTGGAGCGCACCTCCATCCATACGCCGATGCCTACCAGCAATATTCCGATTATGCATAATATGATCTGCTGCCAGTAGCTGGAGTAGGAGATATTATCTGTCACTGCTATGGAGAAATCTGTGAGATATCCGAATAGGATAGCGATAGGCAGCTGCAGCAGCTGAAACAGCTGGTATTTCTTCCTTAGAATCAAGATCTGTAATGCGATCAATACGCAGTGCAGCACGATAGTTGCTGTGCCTACTGTCAGAGGTGTGATGACGCTGATTATATAGGGAAGGCTTGAGATGGGAGACGTTCCCAGATTAGCCTTGATGGAGAAGGCGACGCCGAAGGCCATAACGAATAATCCAGGGATGAACAGCGCCCAGCCCTTAACAGTGCGCGCACCTTCAGAGACCTGAATTGAAATCTTCTTATTGTCTGACATATTTAAGAAACCTTTCTGAGAAGCTGCATTGAACTAACAGGTATGCAGCATATGGTGGGAAGGCCCCACCTTACCGATGTGCAGGATATGTGCACCGACATCAATTATAGGACATTTGCCTTGATTGTAAATAAAAATCTGTGTGGTTCTGAATAGTCGCGAATCTGTAAATAAGCCACGGACAGTAAGTGAACAGCCAGAAAAGCCATTAATATTGGTAGAAGTGCCTATGAAACTGAGCTATAATGACGGCAGTTAAAAATCTGCGCGGAGAGGAACAGAGTAATATGCGGGAATGGAATGAGATAAGGGAAGATTTTCCTATATTAAAGGAACAGGTAAATGGGAAACCATTGATATATCTGGATAATGCCGCCACAACGCAGCTGCCGCGGCAGGTATTGGAGTGCATGTCAGAGCATTATATGAAATATAATGCGAATGTCCACCGGGGTATTCATTATCTGAGTGAGCAGTCCACGATACATATGGAAACGACCCGCGATAAGCTGAAACAACTGCTTAATGTGGGAGATGACGGCGAAGTCGTATTTACATCAGGAGTGACAGAGTCCTCTAACCTGGTGGCGCAGAGCTATCTGCGTCATATTCTTAAGCCTGGCGATGAGGTGATCTCAACAGAGCTGGAGCATCATGCTAATTATGTAGTCTGGCAGCAGCTCTGCCGCGAATGTGGCGCAGAATTCAAAGTGATTCCTACGATAGACGAAGAGCTTGACATGAACGCGGCCCGGGCGATGCTGTCGGAACGCACGAAGTTGCTGGCGGTTACGGCCGTATCTAATGTAGTCGGAACAGTTGTGGATATAGAGACGTTGACCGAGTGGGCAAATGAATATGGCATCCCTGTTTATATTGATGCAGCACAGGGAATACGTCATAGGAGATTTGATCTGTCGTCATTAAAATGTGACTTTCTGGGATTTTCAGCACATAAGATGATGGGGCCAACGGGAGCCGGATGCCTGTTTATCAGAAAATCCAAATTAGATCAGATGAAACCGTACCGTTACGGAGGAGGTATGGTTGATATAGTAACGAAGGATGAGACGACATTTGCAGGCATCCCTGCCAGACTTGAGGCGGGAACGCCGAATTACAGCGCGTTCATTGGCTGGGGAGCGGCATTAGATTATCTCATGGACATAGGTATAGAGCGAATGGCTGCATACGAGGAGCAGCTGCTGCAGCAGATTGAAGAACAGCTGAAAGGAATAGAACAGGTTGAGATACTGGGTCATCCGTCTCACAGGGCAGGCTGTATATCAATCAAGATAGATGGCGTGCATCCATATGATTTTGCCAGCATGATAGATAAATATGGTGTTGCAGTAAGGTCTGGCAGCATGTGTGCCCAGCCCATTGTGCATAAATTCGGACTGGATACGGTTATCAGAATCTCGCCGGCATTTTATAATACGTTCGAGGAGATAGAACAGTTTGCAGATTATAGCAGGAGGACTATTAGTTTCTTTAATCAGTTCAACAATAGCCACACGCGGTAATCGCATAAAATGAATATACTGTGATATTACATGAGAAGGGAGCGAGTATGACAACTGAACAGATCAAGGCATTTCTGGCAGTGGCAGAATGTCTTAATTTTACTAAAGCCGCCGAGATGCTGTATCTGTCACAGCCTACTATCAGCCGCCAGATCCAGTCCTTAGAAGAGGAATGCAGGACGGAACTGCTTGTAAGGACACACAAGGAAGTCAGGCTTACGCCGGCGGGAGTAATTATGGTCAGCCACCTGAGAAATTCATTAGCCGAGATTCAGGCGGGGTTCGATGAAATACATGCCATCAGCAATGGTATTACAGGTAAGATCAATATAGGTGTGCTGGAGGGGTTTGAACAGGATACTCGTGTGGTAAGTTCACTGGTGGAGTTCGGCAAAAAATATAATGAGCTTACCGTAAATATCAGCCACTGTTCATTTGGCGAGCTGCGGGGAGGCCTTAATGATGGCAGCTTCGATATTATATTCACGATGGGATTCGAAGCTAAGAATCTGCCGCTTACGCTATCTCGCAGGCTGTGCCATCTGTCGGCGGGAATCATTGTAAGCTCTAATAGCGGATTTGCCCAGATGAAGAAATTAAGAATCGAGGATCTGAAGGACGAGACCTTCATCGCACCCGACGAGAAGGACTCGCCGTATCGCCTGGAGGATACGAATGACATCTTAAGACAGCATGGCTTCGAATGCAGCAGGATGAAATATGTGAAGAATCATGAGTCGGTTCTGTTGAATGTTGCGGCAGGCAATGGCGTAGCCATCGTATGCGGAGATATTCCGCAGGTAAAAAATAAGCTGCTGTTTAGGTTCATAGAGCTGCCGGCAAATGAAAACATGCTGCATATGATCTATGCCTGGAAGAAGGAAAACTTCAATCCTGCGCTGGCGCTATTGCTTAACTGTCTGACAGAGCAGTAGTGGTGTAGCCGCACGAAGGTGCAGTCTGCTGAATTCTGCGAAAAAACAGCGTTATCACCTACCAAAAGGCTATGCATTTTATACAGAAACCGTATAAAGTGATCAATTATTCTCATTTCACACATAAAAAGTACATATGCTATATATCTCTTACATCAAACTAGAGAAGGCTTACATTTGCCGCGGCAAGGGCAGCCTTCGTCAGTTGACTTACGAGTTTTGCATGGAATAAATAAGAAACTGGATAAATAAAAAGCGCAGGAGGTATGTTATGTACGAAGTAAAGAAGAGTATTGATGTGCAGCTAAACGTTCAGCTCGTGTATACTGCATTAATCCATGAATATGCATATGAAGGACCGTGCCGTTTCGGTCCTCCAGAGGCATTAACACATGAATTCGACCTGATGAATCAGGCAGAAATATTCAAGATGTGGTCTAATGGATATGGTGGGGCATTGAGCCAGATTCCTGGAATCAATGTTCTGGAGCCGTTATATATCAAGATGTCTGACGAATTTTTCATTACAGATGAAGAAGAACAGAAGATGGCGGATAGAGTAGGGATTGCCGATATATTTATTTTCACAGGAATGCGCGGCGAGGGCTTCATGAAGGAATTTGCCATGCGATATAACGTACCGGTAGCAGGAGTTGGAATGTTTGCCTCTACAGTTGAGCATGCCGTATTAAATGCAAGAGGATACGAGAGCTATGCGATCCTGGATCTTCCTGATGCAATCCGCCTGCTTAAAGCATTGCGCGCAAGAAAGGCACTGCGTCGCACGAAGGTGCTCGCAGTTACGAGAAATAATTCGTACTCTTCTATGGGCGGACAGGATGCATTTATCAGTAATGAGATAGTATCTAAGAAATTGGGCGTGCGTTTTAATTATTTCAGCTTTCACGAATTTCTGGATATGCTGCATGTAAATGATCATGGCAAAAATCATACGCTGCCAGGCCGGGAGGTTTATAACCTGACTGATGCTGACATGCAGGAAGTGAATGCATGGGCTGCGGAGTTGGCAAATGGCGCTGTAGAAAACGATGTTAAGCAGAAATATATCGTAAATTCTGTCAAGGCAGCAGTACTCATTCAGAAGTTATGCGAGCATTTCGGATGCAATGCATTTACGGCAGTCTGTCCTGATGGATGCGCTACGAGACGCATGAACCAGGAGCAGTTCACGTTCTGCTTCAGTCATTCACTCTTAAATGAAATGGGAATTCCTTCAGGATGTGAATATGATCTGTTAGGAACCTTATCTATCGCAGCTCTTGCTAACCTTACCGGCAAGGCTCCATATATGGGCAATACTCAGCCTTGCGTATGGATGGGCAAGCAGGTAGAAGGAGAATTTGCCGGAATCGGATATATCGAAGATATGGAGCGCACACAGAATATTTACTACAGCGGACATGCAACTCCGAACAGATTGATCCACGGATTTGATACAGAGAAGATGCCTTATGCCATCCGTCCGTTTACATACAGCGGCTGGGGCGCAACGATGAGAATAGACTTCTCGGCATATAGAGGCGAGACCATTACGCTCATGAGATTCGATCCGTTATGCGAGAAGATCATGGTGGCTAAGGGTACTGTACTGGGCGGATTCGGATATAATGCAACCGGATGTACCGAAGGTATCTATTTTGAAGTCGCAGATAAGTACGAATATTTCCATAAACAGGCCAAGTTCGGCCTTCACATGCCTCTGGTATTCGGAGATCATATCGAAGATGTGAAAATGCTGGGTGAGGTACTCGGAATGGAAGTTGTAACAGCTTAAAGGCTTTGCTATATGCAGGCGGTCTGTGGATATGACGCGAAAAGAAGTTAAAGAAAAGATCTTAAAACAAAAAAAGGACAGCCAGGCATATGTGCAAATGATCCTGGAAAGCAGACAGAATCTCTCCAGGGAAGCCTTTGGAAAACTGTTCTTTAAGTATATGTGCGCCAAATTTTTATTGGAACCTGATGAGATAACAACGGATAATTTCTATGAGATCTGCCAGATATCTGCAGAGAAGGCATCTAAGCTGCCTCATGGGAGCATAGATGCCGCAGAGGCAGCGTCCAAATGCGGCGGTGCAACTACTGCCATGAACAAGAAGATACTGTTTCTGCTGGCTGTCAATAGAGAGTATGGCATAACGCTGACGGCTGAGGACAGCGTGCAGATTGATACATTTACACAGCTGTGTGACGTGGTCTATAAGAAGGTTATGCAAATAGGTGATACTCAAAGTAGTGTTTCTTGAGATGTTGCTATAAAGTAAGCGTTTTGCACAGCAGTCGATGGGGCATACATTTGCAGCAAAGTCAGGCTGGCTGGCAGCCAGAATAAAGGGGATGGGACAGATGCTTGAAGAAATGAAACATATAGAAGCGGATATCATTAATGATCTGCGTGAGCTTCAGGATAAGATGAGCCAGTATACTTTTATTGTGACATGCGGCCTTGATTCATTGCCAGACTATCCTGAACAGCATAAAGATGATGCACACTTGATACACGAGTGCCAGGTAAATACCTGGGTATATATTGACTGGGCAGACGGCAGGCTGAAGCTGCGGGCCGTCAGTGAATCACTGGTGATAAACGGGGCGCTATCATTCCTCATCGAAATATATGACGGTCGCAGTGCCGCAGAGATTCAGGCATTTCACTGCTCTATGCTGGACGAACCAAGCTTTCGTATACATTTCACACACGATCAGCTAAACGGCCTGGCAAATATAATAAAGAAATTCTGAAACAAAGGGCTTTCTCGTAAGGGAAAGTCCTTTTCCACGTGTGCGCCTGGCGGCGCACGTTTCTAACGGGTGAAAGTCCTGAATCCGCCCGGTAGTGGGAAGGATATAGCCGAAGGCAAAACGGTACGTACGGTGCTGTGAGAGGACGGCGGCTAATCACCGCCTCCTACTCGA